>NZ_JBIVZG010000012.1:0-139718 GCF_044759445.1 Streptomyces sp. NPDC101118
TGGCCTTCGGCCACCCCAGGCCCGGGCCTGCCTCCGGACCAGCCTGCCACGACGCCTCAAGCACCTCCCCCACACACCACACGACCCACCAGGGCAGCCAAGGGGGAGTTGCCTGGAGTGTTCGTTCGGGAGCAGGGGCATGCACTCGGCAGCGGCGGGCAGGCGCAGGGTGGGGGTCTGCGGGGCGGGTGTGTTGGCGTGCGCCGCGCCCATGTTCGCGAGCTGGAGTTGAGATCATGACCAGCACCACCGACCGTACGAGGAGTTCCGTGTCCGGTGCGCCGGGCAGACCGCGTGCCGCTCTGTTCGATCTGGACGGCACCCTCGTCGACACCAACTACCTGCACACCCTGACCTGGTGGCAGGCCTTGCACCAGCACGGCCACGAGGTTCCGATGGCCGAGATCCACCGGGCCGTCGGCATGGGGGGCGACAAGCTTCTCGACCATCTTCTCGGGGCTCGGCACGACCACCGGCAGGACCAGGCACTCGACGACGCGCACCATGCTCTTTACGCCACCTGGTTCGATGCGCTGCCCGTTCTCGAGGGGGCGTCCGACCTGCTGCGCGCCGTTGCCGCCCGGGGCATGCGGATCGTCCTCGCGAGTTCTGCGTCGGCGGACGAGGTGGCGGCCATCAGGAGGGCGCTCGGCGTCGACGACGTGGTGCACGCTGCCACTTCCGCCGACGACGTGGACGCCACCAAGCCCGCCCCTGATCTGGTGGAACGGGCGTTGGAGCTGGCCGGCGCGGCGCCGGAGGAGGCGGTGTTCGTCGGTGACACCGTCTGGGACGTGAAGGCCGCGGCCCGCGCCGGTGTGCGTTGCATCGGTCTGCTCACCGGCGGGGTGTCGGACGCGGAGCTGACGGCGGCAGGGCCGGTCACCGTGTACCGGGGGCCCGGGGAACTGCTGAGAGGGCTTGATTCGAGTCCGTTCGGCGTTGACCGGGCTGCGGGGTCGGCACAGGGCCAATAGGGGGCAAAAGGTGGATATGGGTGCGAATCTCGTTGAGTGGGGAGGCGGTGCGTTCTAGGGTCCACAGCGATCCCGGGGCCGACTGGCGGCCCGGCGAGACCGGAGGCTGCCATGAACCGCCGCACATCCCTGACGGTGGCGACGGCCGTCGTCCTGCTGGCCCTCGCCGTGCCCGGTTCGGCCTCCGGAGCAGAGGAGGACCTCTGCTTCGGACGGGCGGTCACGCTGACGGGCTCGGGGACGATCACCGGCACCGCGGGTGACGACGTGATCATCGGATCTGCCGGTGCGGACGTCGTTGACGGCGGCGCCGGGAACGACCTGATCTGCGGACTCGGTGGCGACGACACCCTCGCCGGCGGCCTCGGCAACGACCAGGTCGACGGCGGCGAGGGCGGCGACCTGGTACGCGGCGACCTGATCTCCACCCGGACCCCGGTGGAGGGCGGCGGGAACGACATCGTCTTCGGCGGGCCGGGCAACGACCGGGTCGGCGGCGACAGCATCGCGTTCGGTGCGAGTGCCTCCGGCGGTGGGAACGACATCGTGTACGGCGGCGACGGCGACGACCACATGGTCGGCGACAGCCGGGGCGGCATCGACGCCTCGGGTGGTGGCAACGACATCCTCGACGGCGGTGCCGGGGACGATCAGATGACCGGCGACTCCTCGGCCGAGTCCCGGGCCACGGGCAGCGGGAACGACGTGCTCGTGGGCGGTCCCGGCAAAGACGACCTCATTGGGGACAGCAATTCCGGGCACGTCGCGCACGGACGCAACGAGCCGGACACCGGCACCCCTGCCCCGCGCCCGCCGCGTCCTGCCCCGAGTGCGGCCACGCCCGTGGCGGCGGCCCCCGTGGCGGCCGAGGGCGGCAACGACGTGCTCGACGGCGGTGCCGACGCCGCCGACACCTGCGACGGCAAGGACGGCGGCGACATCGCCCTCGCCTGTGAGACGGCCGCGAACATCCCGTAAGGACCTCGGCGGTCGGTGTCGCCGGCGCCCCCGCGGGTAGGCGCGTCCACATGGACGTGCCGGTCCTCATCGGACGCATTCTGTTCGCGCTGCGTCGCCCACTCCGGCCACGAACTCGGCCTCACGCTCACCGGCCCGGCGACGACCCTCGGCTGAGCCCGGTGCGTCCCCCGGGTGGATCCGGACCGCCGGCGGATAGGTCTGGGGCCGGGGCGGGAAGCCAGCCTGGGTGACGACCTCCGCGCTGCCGCCCGCCCCGCCCGCCACCGGCCGGTCCGTGGGGCGGCGGGCGCTGGTCGCGGGGGGCGCGGGCAACTTCGTCGAGTGGTACGAGTTCGGCGTCTACGGATACTTCGCCCCCGTCCTGGCCGCCGCGTTCTTCCCGGCCGCGGGCGGGGGCGGCTCCGGCCCGTTGGTCGCCACGTACGCGGCCTTTGCGCTGGCCTTCTTCTTCCGTCCCCTCGGCGCGCTGCTCCTGGGCCGGCTGGGCGACCGCGCCGGGCGGCGGCCCGCGCTCGTCACCGCCGTCGCGCTGATGACGCTCGCCACCACCGCCATCGGCCTGCTGCCCACCCACGCGGCCGCGGGCGTCGCGGCGCCCGTCGCGCTCACCGCCCTGCGGGTGCTCCAGGGGATCTCCGCGGGCGGCGAGTTCGGCGGAGCGGTGTCCGTGCTGACGGAGTTCGCCCCGCCGCGCCGCCGCGGCCGGTACGGGTCCTGGCAGTCCTGCACGGTGGCCCTGGGACTGCTGGCCGGCGCGGGCACGGCGGCCGCGCTCGCCACCGCCCTGCCCGAGGCCGCCCTCTACGCGTGGGGGTGGCGCGTCGCCTTCCTGCTCGCCCTGCCCCTCGGGCTGGCCACCCTGGTGCTGCGGCTACGGCTCCCGGAGACCCCGGAGTTCCGCCCGGACCCGTGCGCGTCGCCGGACCGGCGGCTGCCGGCGCGCGACGTGCTGCTCGGTGCCGGGCGGATCGTCGGCTGGTCGGGGGCGGGGTACGCCTTCCTCGTCGTGCTCCCCTCCCACCTCCAGACCGCGCTCGGCGCCTCGTTCCGGGACGCGCTGCTCGCCACGGTCCTGGCCAACACCGCCTTCGCCGCCGCGATCGTGCCCGCCGGCGCCCTGAGCGACCGGCTCGGTCGGCGGGCCGTGCTGCTGACCGGGACCGTGCTGGTCATCGTGCTGGCCGTACCGCTGTTCGCCGTCCTCCGCGACCCCGGACAGTCCGCCGCCGCCAAGGCCGCGGCCGTGCTGCTGGCCGGCGCCCTCGTCGGGCTGCTGGCCGGCCCGGGCCCGGCCATGCTGGCCGAGATGTTCCCGGCCCGGGTGCGCTGCACCGGACTCGGTACGGCGTACGCGCTCGCCAACGCCCTGTTCGCCGGCTGCGCGGGACTGGTCATCACCAGGACCGCCGAGTGGACCGGCCGGACCGACGTGCCCGCCCTGTACGCGGCCGGAGCCTGTGCCCTCAGCCTGCCCGCCCTCTGCACGCTGGGCCGCGACGACCACCGGCGGCCGCTGCGATGAGTCCCCCTGCCACCCCGGGAGCCCCCGTGCGCGTGATCGGCATGATGTCCGGCACCTCCTGCGACGCGATCGACGCCGCCGCCGCGGAACTCGTCGCCGAGGACGGCGTCCTGCGCCTCACCCCGCTCGGGATGGTCAGCCGCCCGTACCCGCCCGGCCTCCAGGACCTCCTGCTCCGGGCACTCGCGCCCGACGGCGCCGTGACGATGGGCGAGGTGTGCCGACTGGACACGCTCATCGGCCGGGCCTTCGCCGAGACGGCCGTCCTCGCCGACCGCGAACTGTGCGCCGGCACCGCCGACCTCGTGGCCTCGCACGGCCAGACCGTGCACCACTGGGCGGAGGACGGCCGCGTGCACGGCACCCTCCAACTCGGTCAGCCCGCCTGGATCGCCGAGGCCACCGGCCGCCCGGTCGTCGCCGACTTCCGCCCCCGCGACATCGCGGCCGGCGGCCAGGGCGCGCCCCTGGTCAGCCTGGTGGACCTGCTGTGGCTCCGGGGGCGGCCGGGCGCACCCGTGGCGCTGAACGTCGGCGGCATCGCCAACCTCACGGCACTCCCGCCCGGTGCCCCGCCCGTGGCCTTCGACACCGGCCCCGGCAACACGCTGATCGACACGGCCGTACGTGAGCTGACCGGCGGGCGCCTCGGCCACGACGTGGACGGCCGGATCGCGGCGGCGGGGGAGTGCGACGAGCGGCTCCTCGACGTGCTGCTCGCCGAGCCGTACTACCGTCTGCCGCCGCCCAAGACGACGGGCCGGGAGCTGTTCCACGGCGGTCACCTGCGCGCCGCCTTGGCCGCGGCCGGGCTCCCGGGGCCGTCCCCGGACGTCGTCGCCACCCTCACCCTGCTCACCGCCAGGACCGTCGCCCGGGCGGTGCACCCGCTCGGCGCCACCGAGGTGATCCTCTCGGGCGGCGGGTCCCGCAACCCGGTGCTCACCGACCGGCTCCGCCGCGAACTGGGCGCCACCGCCCTCCGCACGTCCGACGAACTCGGCCTCCCCGCCCAGGCGAAGGAGGCCTACGCCTTCGCCGTACTCGGCTTCCTCACCCTCCAGGGGCTGCCGGGCAACGCACCGCCCTGCACGGGCGCGTCGGGCCCCCGGGTCCTGGGCTCCCTCACTCCGGGCCGCCACCCGCTCCGCCTGCCGCCCGCGGCACGGACGGAGCCCCGCGCCCTCGTCATCGCCCCGGGCGGCAGGGCCCCTTGAGGGCCCGGTCCGTTACCCGGCCTACTGGGCCAGGTACCCGCCGTCCACCGGCAGGACCGCCCCGGTGACGAACGACGCTGCGTCCGAGGCCAGGAAGGCGATGGCCCGGGCGACCTCGTCCGGCTCGCCGAGGCGTCCGGCCGGGTGCATGGCGACCACGTGCTCGAGGTACTCGGGGCCGCCTGGCTCGTCGTCCAGCCGCTGCACCCGCTCGGTGCGGATCGTGCCGGGCGCGACCGCGTTGACCCGGATGCCGCGCGCCGCCCACTCGACGGCCAGGTGCTTCGTCAGGCCCGTGGCGACGAACTTCGCGGGCCCGTAGGCGGCCTGCCGCGCCTGACCGGCCAGTCCGGACACGGACGACACGCAGACCACCGCGCCGCCCGAACCCTGCTCCGCCATCTGGGCGATGGCGTACTTGCAGGTGAGGAACATGCCCCGGCCGTCGACCGCCATGACCCGGTCCCAGTCCTCGGCGCTGGTCTCCAGGACGTCCGAGAGCGGGATGATCCCGGCGTTCGCCACCAGTACGTCCAGCCGCCCGTGCTCCCGTACCGCGGTGCCGACCATCCGCTCGGCGTCCGCGACGTCCGACACGTCCCCGACGACCACCACCGGCGCGTGGACCGCGCCCGCGGAGTCCCGCCGCAGCGACTCCAGGCCCTCGGCGTCCACGTCGGAGGCCGTGACCCGGGCCCCCATCCGCGCGAACAGCCCGGCCGTGGCCCGGCCGATGCCACTGGCCGCGCCGGTGACCAGACACGACGCACCGGCGAGACGGAACAGCTCCACCACACACCACCCTCCACACCCCCCGGACGCCCCTGCCGGCACGGCAACGACGGCCGGAGCGCCGGGGTTACCCCGGCCGCCGCGCGCTGACCGGCACGGGTGCCGGACGGCCTCCGTTGGGGTGGGCCGGCGGTGCGGCCCGGTTCGGACGGGCGCGGGGTGTGGTAGGTGCTGGGCCGTCAGATGGTGCAGCGGTGCAGCGGTGCAGCGGTGCAGCGGTGCAGCGGTGCAGCGGTGTCGCGAGAGTGCGGGGAGTGCGCGGTGGACGAGCAGGGTGCGATGTCGGCGGCCGAGGTGTTCGACGGGCTGGGCGGCGAGTACGAGCGGGCCTTCGCCCGGCTGCCCGGGCAGGACGCGGCACTGGACTGGCTGGTGGACCGGCTGCCGGCCGGGGCCGCCGTGCTGGACGTCGGTTCCGGCACCGGGCGGCCCGTCGCCGCCGTCCTCGCCGGGGCCGGCTGCCGCGTGACCGGCATCGACGTCTCACCGGCCATGGTGGGCCTCGCCCGCACCCAGGTGCCGGGCGCCACCTTCGAGCTGGCCGACGTCCGCACGTACCGGCCGGAACGGCGGTTCGACGCCGTCTGCGCCTTCTTCCCGCTGCTCGTCATGTCGTACGAGGACGTGACCTCCTCCCTCGAACGCATCGCCTCCTGGATCGAACCCGGCGGTTACCTGCTGTTCGCCACCGTCCCCGGCGACCTGCGCGACGCGCCGATCACCTGGATGGGCCGGCAGATGAACGTCAGCAGCCTCACCGCCGAGGACTACCTCGCCCGGATGGAGAGCCTCGGCCTGACCGTGCTGCACCAGCACACCGCCGTCTTCCAGCCCGACAGCCCGGTCGCCGGACCCGAGGAGCACCTGTTCGTCCACGCGCACCGCCCCGGCTCCGGCACCCCGCAGGACGCCGAGCGCCGTCCGTGACCGCGGTGTGCTGGGCCATTGGGGTGGTCGTCGCGGACCGCGCGTAACGCGCCCCGCTGCGCACGGCGTTGGGCTGATCATGCGAACCCTCATCACCGCGGCCCTGGCCGCCGCGAGCACAGCGCTGCTCCTCGCCCCGGCCGCCCCCACCCCCGCCCACGCGGCGGACCTCGACAGCGGCCTGTACGGGGAGTGCTGGGACGCGAAGGGCAGCTGGCCGTGCACCGTCCTGGTGGCCGTCGCCGGCAGCGAGCGGCGGTTCGGGCCGGCACACCAGGAGGGCGACGTCTACGTCAACTGCACCCGGCAGACGGTGGAACGCCAGCGCTCGCTGAGCGGTACGCGGCCCGGGCGCGCCGACTTCGCCGCGGGCAAGGCGGCCAACGGGACACGCAGGCCCACCCGCTTCACCTGGAGCGAGTACACGGACCGGTCCCTCAACGAGCAGGTCAGGCCGGGCGAGGCGTCCTGGGTCGAGGTGGAGCACGCGAGCGAGTCCGGCACGGCCACCTTCACCGTCACCGACGGCGACGGGCGCGCCCAGACCCTCACCGGGACCTTCGACGGCCCTGCCCGGGGCCTGCCGGACCGCGTCTACCAGCGCACCGGCCCGCTGACGGACGCCGAGCGCGCGCGGTGCCACGCCGGCCGGCCCACCGGGGCGGTCCGCTGACCGGCTTCGCCGCCATGAACGAGGCGCTCGCCGCCCGGGTGGCCTGCGGCAACCCGGCTTGACTTTACGGATCTTTTGCGATTGCGTACGCGTGTCGTCTTGATCGCTCCCTAAGGAACACCCCGTGCTCAGCTCCAGGTCCGCCCGTACCGCCCTCGCCGCCGTCGCCCTCCTGGCCGGCGTGACCGCCTGCTCCGCCTCCGAGGCCACCAGCCAGGTCGACAAGGCGATCGACAAGGCGGTCGACGAGACCTACGAGGTGACGTACGAGGTCACCGGCAAGGGCGTGGAGTACATCGAGTTCGCGGGCGGCGGCGGCACGGCCACCGCGCCGAAGATGGAGACCGTCAAGGGCGCCGCGCTCCCGTGGAAGAAGACGGTCACGCTGCGCGGCATCATGCCCGCCTCGGTCATGCCCGTCGCGGCCGACGTCACCGGTGCCCAGGTCGCGTGCAAGATCACCTACAAGGGCAAGGTGATCGCCGAGCAGACCGCGCAGGGCCTCGCGACCGCCGGCGCCTGCGTCGCGGTGTCTCCGATCGCAAACTGACCGTTCCCGCACAGGGGCGTCCGTCCACCCTGCCACCCGCCCCGGCGCGGGGCGTGGCAGGGTGGGCGCATGAGCATCGAAGTGCGCCCGGCGACGGTCTTCGAGGACGTCCGGACCCTGGTCGGGCCGAAGTCACCGGACGCCAACGTCTGCTGGTGCCTCAGCTACCGCATCCCCGCCAAGCTCAACAACGAGCTGCGGGGCCCGGCCCGCGGCGAGCACGTCGCCGGACTGTGCCGCGCCGACCCGCCTCCCGGCGTGATCGCCTACGACGGCGACGAGCCGGTCGGCTGGGCCGCCGTCGCCCCGCGCTCCGTCACCTCCTTCGACCGCAGCCGCAAGATCCCGCACGTCGACGACCTGCCCGTCTGGTCGCTCTGGTGCATCCGCGTCCGCCCCGGCCACCGCAAGCAGGGCATCTCGCACGCCCTCATCGCCGGCGCCGTCGCGTTCGCCCGCGACCACGGCGCCCCTGCCGTCGAGGCGTACCCCCTCGACAACGGCGAGGCGAAGGTCGACCTCACCATGGCCTACGCCGGACTGCGGCGGAACTTCGAGCGCGCCGGCTTCACCCACGCCGCCGACACCACCTCGGTCCTGGCCGGCCACCCCCGCGTCGTCATGCGCCTCGACCTCCGGTGACGCGGCGTGACGCCCGCCCCTCGGGGTGCGGGCCGGCCGGGTGGGCCCGACGCTGGTGCCATGAGTGCGAAGCAGCGTGTGGTGGTCTACCCGCCCGAGGAAGGCGGCGGGCGCCGGGTACGGGTCAACGGCGGGCTGCTCGGTCCGGTGTACGGGACCGAGGACCTCATCCTCCTCCTGGAGCGGTCGGGCCTGCACCGGGACGACATCTACCTGGAGGACCCGCTCCTCGTCGACTGGCGCGGGGGCGGCCCCGACGTGTGGGCCGCAGAGCCGCCCCCGGTACCTGGCCACGCCACGGGCTCGTGACCCGGCGAGGGCCCCGGCGCGGATGCACCGGGGCCCTCGCCCCCCACCGGACCCGTTCCGGCTCTCCCGGTCCCGGTGGCCCGGCCTAGACTCCGGCCGTGGACGACAGCACGAACGGCATACGGATCCGGCCCGGCGGCCCGGACGACGCCCCCGCCATCCTTGACATGCTCGACGGGGCGGTGGCCTGGATGAACGCCCGGGGCAACACCGAGCAGTGGGGCACCACCCCGTACTCCCAGAAGCCCGGCGGCCCGGCCAGGGTCCTGCGGTACACCACCGAGAACACCCCGTACGTCGCGGAACGGGACGGCACCCCGGTCGGCGCCCTCGTGCTGGACTCCGGCCCCAGCCCCCAGATGCCGATCCCGCCGGCCGGCGAACCCGAGCGGTACGTCCGGCTGTTGGTCACCGACCGCAGCCAGGCGGGCCGGGGCATCGGCACCGCCCTGCTGGCCCGTGCCGCCGAAGAGACCCGCCGGGCCGGGGTGGACCTGCTGCGCGTCGACTGCTGGGCGGGCGGCGGGGGCGAACTGGTCGCCTGGTACCGGCGCAACGGCTTCATCCCCACCGAGTCCTTCGACTCCGACGGCTGGCCGGGCCAGGTGCTGGCCCGGCGGGTGGGCTGAGGCGGGAGCCGGCCGGGCCGCACCGCGCTCGTCCGGCCCGGCTGAGGCTCACGGTCCGGCCGGCCCCACCGTGCGGTCCGGCCGGCCCCACCGCGCGGTCCGGCCGGACCGGAGCGCGGGCCACCGGAACGACACGCCCGCGCACCGGCCGGGGCGGAGGAGCGGGGCGCGGCCGGCCCCGCCTAGCCTGAGCCGCATGGACATCAGCATCAACACCACCTCCCTCCCGCACCTCGACCCGGACGCGTCCCTGGTCTTCTACCGCGACGTGCTCGGGTTCGAGGTCCGGGGCGACGTCGGCCAGGGCACGATGCGCTGGATCACGGTCGGCCCCGCCGACCAGCCTGGCGTCAGCATCCTGCTGACGCCGCCCGCCGCCGACCCCGGGATCACCGAGGTCGAGCGCCGCACCATCTCGGAGATGATGGCCAAGGGCACCTTCGGCTGGATCCTGCTGGCCACCCGCGACCTGGACGCCACCTTCGCGAAGGTCAAGGACGCCGACGCCGAGGTGGTCCAGGAGCCGACCGAGCAGCCGTACGGCGTGCGCGACTGCGCCTTCCGCGACCCGGCGGGCAACCTCATCCGCATCCAGGAAGTGCGCTGAGCCCTTCCGCGCCGACCGGCCCCGGGCACCCGGCGGTACGGAGGGCGGCCGGCGGTCAGTCCCCGCCCGTGGGGGTCGCCCGCATCAGCAACAGGGCGATGTCGTCGGTGTGGTGGCCGCCGGGACGGGCGTGCCCCAGGAGCATGTCGAGCAGCCCGTCGAGGTCCTCGCCGTCGTGCGCCGCGAGCATCCCGGCGAGCTCCGCGGTGACCCGGTCGAGGTCGGTCCCCGGGGACTCGACCAGCCCGTCCGTGTAGAAGGCGAGCGTGGTGCCCGGGGCGAGGTCCAGCACCGTGACCGGGTACGAGAAGCCCGGGGCGATCCCGAGCAGCGGGCCGGGGTCGAGGTCCACCACGGAGGCGGCCCGGCCCGGCCGGGTGAGCAGCGGCGGCGGGTGCCCCGCACCGGCCAGCCGCACCTCGTGGCGGGCCAGGTCGATGTGCCCGTACAAGCAGGACACCAGCAGGTCGGTCTCCAGGTCGGCCAGTACGCGGTCGACCCGGGCCAGCACCTCGTCCGGCGGGTCTCCCGCCGTGGCGTGGATCGCGGTGCGCACCTGCCCCATCAGCGCCGCGGCGGCCACGTTGTGCCCCTGTACGTCGCCGATGACCGCCGCCGCTGCGTCCGGCCCGAGCCGGATCAGGTCGTAGAAGTCGCCGCCCACGTCCATGCCGTGACTGGCGGGCAGGTAGCGCGCGGCGGCCGCCAGTCCCGGGAGGTCGGGCAGACTGCGCGGCAGCAGCGCCTGCTGGAGGCCGCGGGCCAGGTCGTGCGTGGCGTCGTACAGCCGGGCCCGGTCCAGGGCCTGGGCGACCAGACCGGCCAGTGAGGTGAGCGCGGCGCGTTCGTCGGCGCTGAAGGCGTGTGGCCGCTCGTACGAGAGGATGCAGGCGCCGACGGGCCGGCCCGAGACGATCAGCGGCAGGAAGGCCCACGCCTGCTTGCCGCTGAGCTGCGGGGCGGTCGGGTAACGGCGGGCCATCTCGCGCGCGTCGGTGAAGAACGACGGGGTGCCCGTGGCCAGTACGTGTCCCGCGGGGGTGAGGAGCGTGTCCAGGGGCAGGCCGTCGAGGCGGTCGATGGTCTCGCGGTCGTAGCCGTGGTGTCCGGTGATCTTCAGACGTCCGGCGTCGGCGGCCGACAGCACCAGTCCGTCCGCGCCGAACGCGGGCAGGACCTGGTCGGCGACCAGGTCCACCACGTCGCGGACGGCCAGTGCCTCGGTCAGGGCCGATGCCAGGTGCACCAGTTGGTACAGCCGGCCCGCCTGGGAGCCGCCGGGCGACGCGGGCGCCGGCCCCGCCGCCGTCCCCGCGCTTCCGGCGGGCGGGGGTGCGCCGGGCCGGGGCCCCGGTTCCGGTTCGTGGCCGCGGGTGATCCGTACGCTGATCCCGCTCGCGTCCGGGTAGAGCTGGAAGCGCAGCCAGGTCTCGGGCGGCCGGCGGGCGCTGAAGGCCACCGGGTCCCGGCTGATCACCGCGGTCCGGTAGTGGTCCTCGACGACCGCGTCGTCCAGCCACGGCAGGGAGTGCCAGGGCCGGGTGCCGAGCAGCCGGCCGGCGCCGCGGCCCAGCAGTTCTTCCGCCTGCCGGCTCAGGAAGGTGATCCGGCCCTCCAGGTCCAGGCCCAGGGCCCCTTCGGGCAGGCGCTCGGTGTAGTCGGCGGCGGCCTGCAGGGACTGGCCGCCGGCCGGTCGGAGCGCCGTACCGGCCGGCACCCGGCGGGGGGTCTCCGGCACTGCCGGTGGCGGCACCGCGCCGTCCAGGAACCTGGCCACCCGCCGCGCGGCCTGGGTGATGTGGCTCTGTTCGCGCCGGCTGGCCGTCGCCGGGTGGCTGGCCGGCCACAGCAGGAGCAGCGCACCCCAGCACCGGTTCCGGCCGGGCAGCGGGGCTGCGGCGAGCGCGAACCGGTACGGGAGACGGGCGGCGGCACGTGGATAGCCGCGGGCCATCTCGTCCTGGGAACCCACCCACACCAGCCGGTCCTCGCGCACCGCCTCGGCCACCGGGACCGGCGCGTCCACCGGCAGCCGGCGCCAGGGCCACGCCACCTCCGAGGGCACCCCGCACACCACCGCGAGCCCCAGCTCCCCGCCCGCCCCGTCCAGCAGGTACACCCCGCCCGCGGAGGCCCCCGTCCGGTGCACGGTGTCGGCGAGCAACTCGTCGAACGCCCCGTCCGCGACCGCCCCTCCGCGCGACGCCTCGTCGCCCGGCGTCCGGCCGGCCGGGGCACCCGGCTCCGGCGGGGGCGGGGCGGGGAGGGGCGAAGGCGGCCCGGGCTCGTCCGGCCGGTGCGGCGCAGGGACGTTCACCGTGCGCCTCCGGGGGTTCGGGGCCGGGGCCGGGCCCGGGTCCGGGTTCGGGGTGGCCCCGTCGTCGTACTGCGCGCCGCACGGCTCATCGCTCGCTCCCGGGCGCTCGGTAGCCCTGTTCCCCGTGCGCCTGCCCCGGGCCGCCCGGCCCATGCCGCCCCGGCTGCGATTCCCGGGCCGGACTCCTGCCGGGAACCGGCGTCACGCGCGCCCGTCGGCCTCCCGCGCCGCCCGCTCCAGACGGGCCCGGTACTCCTTCCACCAGGCCGCGTCGTCCGACGGGAGGCCGGTGTTCCCCTCGTTCATGCCGACCGCGCCGTCCGTCAGCTCGCGGATGACGTCCGCGTGACCGGCGTGCCGGTGGGTGTCGGCGATCACCCGCACCACGGCGTGGTGCAGCGTGACCTCGTCCCGCCCCTCCGGCCACCACGGCACCCGGCCGACCGTGTCCAGCGGCAGCGCCTCCAGCGTGGCGTCCGCGTGCGCCCATGCACGCCGGTACAGGCCCACGACGTCCTCGCGGGACTCCGCGGCCGTGGCCCACATGTCCGCGTTGGCCTCCGCGCCCTCCTCGACCCACGGCAGCGACTCGCCCGACGGCCGTCCGAACGTGTCGCCCAGGTACCCCAGTTCCACGCTGGCCGCGTGCTTCACCATGCCCAGCAGGTTGGTCCCGGTCGGCGTCATCGGCCGCCGGACCTCGTACTCGGACAGCCCTTCCAGTTTCCACAGCAGGGCGTCCCTGGCGGACTGGAGGTAGAAGTGCAGGTCGGCCTTGGGGCCCGGGGACTCCGGAGTCGTCGAGGTCATGGGCCCAGTCTTTCCCGCCCGGGGTCCCGGTTCCACCGGTTTCCCGGAGCGCCGCGGCCGCGCGGGGGCTTCCCGGCACCGGCCGCCCGCGCGACACTTGAACCGTGAACCGGTCGGCCGCACTGCACCGGCTGGCGCCGCCGCGGGCGCGGGACCGCCTGGGCGACGCCCTCTTCCGGCGTGTCGCCGGCCCCTCGGGACCGGAGAACCGGCAGCGCATCCACGGCACGCCCGGCCCGCGCTGGTTCGGACCCGACGAGCCGATCCGCCGCGTGCACGGCGACGCCTCCATGTTCGTGGGAGGTCTGAGCGCGCTGCTCCTGCAGTCGCTGCACCCCCTCGCGATGGCCGCGGTGGCGGCCCACTCCGGCTACCGCGGCGACCCCTGGGGCCGGCTGCAGCGCACCAGCACCTTCCTCGCCTACACCACCTACGGGACCGCCGAGGACGCACAGCGCGCGGTGGACGGCGTACGGGCGGTCCACGAGCGGGTCCGCGGCCGCACCCCGGACGGGGAACCGTACCGGGCCGGCGACCCCCACCTGCTGGAATGGGTGCACATCGCCGAGGTGGACAGCTTCCTGCGGGCTCACCGGCGGTACGGCGCCCGGCCCCTGGACCCGGCCGAGTGCGACGCGTACGTGGCGGCCGCCGGCCGGGTGGGGGAGGCGCTGGGCGTCGTACGCCCGCCCCGTACGACGGCCGAGCTGGCCCGCCGCCTCGACGCGTACCGGCCGGAGCTCCGCGGTACCGACGAGGCCCGTGCAGCGGCCCGCTTCATCCTGCTCAGGCCGCCGCTGCCGTGGCCGGTGCGCGTCCCGTACGGGATGCTCGCCGCGGCTGCGGTGGCCCTGCTCCCGCCGTGGGCCCGCGCGCCCCTCGGCCTGCCCCTGCTGCCGCGGGCCGAGCGGTGGTGCGTACGGCCGGCCGGCGCGGCGGTCACGGCCACCATCCGCTGGGCCATGAGCCCGCCGCCCCCGTCCGCCGGCTGACCGCCGGGGGAGCTCACACCCGCCGCCAGACGGCCATGGCCCAGGAGAACACGCCGAACAGCAGCAGTCCGGCGGCCACCGCGACCAGCAGCCAGGGCCCGGCCGGGGTCTCGGCGAAGGCGCGCAGGGTGTCGTCGACGCCCCTGGCCTTCGCCGGGTCGTAGTCGGCCGCCGCGTACACCAGGAAGCCGCCCGCGGCCGTGAAGACGGCACCGCGGGCGAGGCCGCCCACGACCCCGATCGTGTCCACGAGCGTGCGCGCCCACTGGGGAAGGGCCGCCGTGTCCATCTCCTTGCGGAACGTGCGCATCGCGGCCTGCACCGCGATCACGATGCCCCCGATCGCGATGCCGCAGCCGACCGCCCCGACGAGCCAGGGGCCCGCGGGAGCGTCCATCACCCGCGCCGTGAGGTCCCGGGACTGCTCGTCGCCGGAACGGTTCTCCTTGCGGCCGGCGGCGAAGGCGAGCACGGAATAGGCCAGCACCCCGTAGAACACCGCCCGCGCGGCCGACGCTGCCCGCTTGGTGGCCTTGCGCCCGTCCGGCCCGGTGGCCCCGAACACCGCCTCCGACAGCCGCCACAGGGCCATCGCGACCAGCCCGATCCCGATGGCCCACACCAGTACGGCGCCGTAGGAGCGGTCGGCCAGCGTGGCCAGCGCGCCCGACCGGTCGGCCTCCTCGCCGGTGTCCCCGAAGGCCACCTGCAGCGCCAGCAGGCCCACCAGGACGTACAGCACCCCGCGCGTGGCCAGCCCGGTGCGCGCGGCCACCACGATCGCCCGGCGCGTCTCGCGTCTGGCGCGCCCGCGGTGGCCGGGGCCTTCGGTGCCGGTCCGGCCGGAGTCGCGTCGGGTCGCCGGTTCGCCGTACGAGGACATGGGCCGAGCCCCTTCCCGGGCCCGTCCGTCCCGCCGCCCGGTGCGGCGGGGGTACGGGCACCTGCTCCTTGCGGCCGCCGGTGGCTGTCCGTGACCGCGCCGGCGGGCCGCTCAGGTCCGCGCCTTCCCCGCCCGCGCCGCCTGATGTGCGGCCGGCCGGATCCGGGTCGGTGCCGCGTGGCCCCGGCGAGGCCGGGCCCGGTGCGGGCGGCCCGGTCCGGCCGGGCCCGGTCCGACCCGGTCGGTTCAGGTGACGCGCCGGGCCGCGGGCCGTTCGGCGAGCTGCCGGAAGAGCCGGTTGCCCAGGCACTCGGTCAAGTACGGGACCCCGTCGGTGTAGCCCGAGCCGGGCGCGTCCCCGAGCATGCGGGCCGCGAGGCTCCGGTGGGTGGCCTTCCAGCGCTGGTGCCGGTCCTCCAGGCGGGCCAGGGCCGCGTGCAGGAGGTCCCGCTCCGCGTGTCCGACCGGGGTCCGGCGGCGCAGGTCCAGGTAGGCCCGTGCCACGGTGTCGTGACCGGCGTCCTCGGCCTCGGCCCGTACGGCCGGGACGCCCGCGAACGCGGCCGAGCACAGGCGCTCGCCGGACGGCAGCCCGCACAGCACCTCGAACCGCTTGTACTGCTCGGACTGGATGGCGCTGGCGCCCTGGGTGTACCGGCGGAACGCCGCGAAGTGGTCCGGCCGCATGGTGGCCACGAGCCGGAACAGGGCCGCCGCCCGGTCGACCGAGCCGGCCGCCCGGTCCACGTGCCCGGCCGCGGCCCCGGGCCGGTCGTCGCGGAGCGCGGCGATCGCCGCCCGGACGTCCGCCACGACCGCGGTGAAGAGCATCTCGTGGGCCTGGAGGGCGCGGATGAAGAAGAACTCGTCGTGCAGGACGTACACCGGCTGGACGGTCAGGTCGAACCAGCGGCCGGCGGCGGTGGCGGGGGGCCGGGGGAGGAGGTCGGCGACCTCGCCCGCGTCCCGGCCGCCGAGGTCGTCCGAGACGAACCGCAGGGCGTGGCGCAGCCGCTTGCGCGTGGTGTCGGGGCCGGGCGGATCGGGGTCCGCCCCGCCGCCCCCCGCGCGGCCGGAACCCGGGCCGCCGGGCTCACGTACCCGCGACTCGTACCGCACGACGTCGGCTATCAGCAGCGTCGCCATGTGGCTCGGGTCCAACGGCCCGTCCGGGTCGTCCAGGACCAGTTCCAGCAGGGGGAGCGAGAGGTAGGTCCGGTTCGCGTAGCGCCCTTCGTGCTTGTCGAGCAGGCAGTCGAGGAAGGTGCGCAGGTACGGCAGCCGGTCCGTGGCGTGGCCGGACCTGAGGGCGCCCAGGCTCCGGAGCACGGGCTCCGGCAGGAAGTGCTTCCCGGTCCGGCGCACCTCGTCCGTGACCCGGCGGGCCAGCAGGTATCCGTCCCGGCACGCGGGCAGCTCCATGGTCATCTCTCGTCGCCTCCTCGGCGTGGGCCTCACCGTCGGGGTGGGGCGGGGGACTCCCAGTAGGCGGGGCCGGGGCGGGACGCGTCACGTCGCGGACATTCGTGTCTTGACAGGCGGGGCGGCAGCGGCAAGCGCCGCCGCGGCCCCGCCCGCGTCCTTCCCGCCCCGTGTCCCCGACCCGCCTCAGATCCGCCGGTGGGCGTGGAGCAGGTACTCCTCGCGGTGCAGCGGGTTGCCGTCCGTGCGGGGGCGGCTGCGCGGGGCCGCGGCCGGGGCGTAGCGGTCGAAGGCCGACTCCAGGACGCCCTCGCCGCCCGTGAGCCCGGGCAGCTCCCGCTCCAGTCCGTGCACCCGGTCCGCCGGTACGCGGCCCTCCAGCACGTACGCGTCACCCTCCGCCGCCGGCGTGCCCGGAACGGCACCGGCCCGCGCGAGGGCGAGGGCCACCGCGGGGTAGGCGGCCTGCGGGAACTCCAGCCGGAAGCGGTGCACCGGCTCGTGGACCACCGTGCCGGCCCGGGCCAGGGCGGCCATCAGCACCAGCGGGGTCAGCGCACGGAACGCGCCCGCGGTGCTGCGGATGCTGCAGAAGCCCGAGTGCGTCATGGTGACCGTGCAGTCCGGCACCTGCCAGCCGTACAGGCCCTGGCCGAGCGTGGCGTGCACGGTCTCCTCGACCGCCCGCATGAAGGACAGCGGCAGCGAGCCGAGTTCGACTGCGCGGCGGAACACCACGCCGCCGCCCGGCGGCCCCGGCTCGACGCGCAGCCCGACGGTCGCCAGGAACGGGTTGCCGTCGTGATCGAGCACCTCGTGGGCGGCGCCCGTGCCGGTCACGCGCTCCACGCAGATCGGGGTCGTCTCCTCGAAGCGGACCGCCAGCCCGAACTCCTCGGCGAGGGTGGTCTGGAGCACCTCCTTCTGCACCTCGCCGTAGAGCGACACCGAGAGCCGGCCGCCCGCGGGGTCCTGGCGCAGGCCGATCAGCGGATCCTGCTCGGCGAGCCGGCCGAGTGCCAGGTGCAGCTCGCCCTCGGCGGAGGGTCCGGCGGGCACCACCACGGTCTCCAGGGAGGGCGGCGCGAAGACCCGCCCGTACGGCCGGTCCTGCGGCTCACGGCCCACGGGATCGCCGATCCGGACCCCGGGCAGGCCGCGCAGCACCGCGATCTCCCCGGCCCGGGCCGCGGCCCGGCGGTCGAGCGTGCCGCCGGCGAAGACGGCCAGTCCGGTGACCCGTCCCTCGCCGTCACCCACCCGCACCTGCTGCCGCACGGCGAGCGTGCCGGAGAACAGCCGGGCGTACGCGAGCTTCTCCCCGCGCTCGCCCCGCTCCACCTTGAACACCCGGCCCGACAGCGGCCCGTCGGCGTCGGGGCGCACGGCGGGCAGGAGTTCGCGCACCGCGTCGACCAGCTCCGGCACGCCGGCGCCGGTCACGGCCGAGCCGACGTACACCGGATGGACCCGGCCGGCCCGGGTCGCACCGGCCAGCGCGCGGCGCAGCCGCCCGGGCGTCACGGAACGCTCGTCGGTCAGGTAGGCGCCGAGCAGGTCGTCGTCGTGGGCGGTGAGCACGTCCAGCAGCCGCCGGGCGAAGCGCGGTTCGTCAGTGGCGAAGGCCGCGGTCCGCGCCTCCTTCGTGCCGAGGCCGTCGACGACCCGGCCCATGGGGACGACGGGCACGCCGAGCCGGCGCTCGATCTCGCCGACCACGCGGACGTCGTCCGCGCCGCGCCGGTCGGCCTTGTTGACGAAGACGAGGGTGGGAATGCCGAGGCGCTTGAGGGTCCGCATCAGGACGCGCGTCTGCGGCTGGACGCCCTCCACCGCGGAGACCACGAGGACGGCGCCGTCGAGGACGCCGAGCACCCGCTCGACCTCGGCGATGAAATCGGGGTGCCCGGGCGTGTCGACGAGGTTGACGGAGACCGCGTGGGCGCCGGAGCCCAGCCGGAAGTTCTCGACCGCCGACCGGATGGTGATGCCGCGGCGGCGTTCGAGTTCCAGACTGTCGGTGCGGGTACTGCCCGCGTCGACGCTGCCGATCTCGTCGATGACCCCGGCGGCGTACAGCAGCCGTTCGGTCAGGCTCGTCTTACCGGCGTCGACGTGCGCCAGGATCCCCAGGTTCAGCGTGCGTTGCGTTGACTGCACTGAGCGTCGTGTCCTTCGGGTTGATGACCGTTCCTTCCGTGGGGGACGTCGACGTTCCGCGCATCGCAGGCTGCTCCTTGCTCGTGGGTGTGGTGCCCGAGGAGGGTGGCAGGGCGACCGGGGGAGGGGCAACGCATTTATCCCGTCGCGCGCCGGTGCCGGGGGCGACGGTGGAACGCGGACGGTGGAGGAACCGGACACACCGGGCGAGCCCCGGGAACCCGGCGAACCCCCGGTCCCACCCGCCTGACGCGGCGGCGCGAGACGGGGTACGGCAGGGGATGGCCGTATCCGGCAGACGTTGCCACGATGGGCCGATGACGGATTCGGCTGCGGGCGCACGGCCCCGCCGACGGCGGCGCGGCCTCGTCGCGCTCGTCGTCCTGACGGTGCTGCTGCTGACGCCTCCCTGGGCGCTGCTGATGTTCTACCTCGTGTACGACGGCCTCGCCCAGCCGAGTCCCGCCGGCTGGACCTCCGACCCCGAGGCCACGGGGTCGTTGCTCATCGCAGCGGCCGTGGTTCTCGGACTGCCGACGGGCGGCGCCGCGACCGGCTGGGCCGTTGCCGGCCGCCTCCGCCGGGACCGGCACCTCGCGGCGGCCGCCGGCACCCTGACCGGCACGCTCCTCCTCTGGGCCGCCGCCGTCGTGTACCTCTGCTTCGCCCTGCGCAGCGCCTCGTGGTGGTTCTGAGCGCGCGCCGTGGACCGGACTTCCCGCGGGCGGCGCGGGGCGGCGCGGGCAACAGGGCACGGCCGGCGGCCACGCATGCCGGTGCCCCGGCCCCGCGGGAGGCGGGACCGGGGCACCGGGTGTGTCGTCGGCGGGTGGAGCCTCGGTCAGAAGCGGAGGGTCCAGCTGTTGATGTAGCCCGAGTTGCTCGACCACGGGTCGTGGGCCCGCAGCTTCCACTTGCCGTTGGCCGCCTCGGCCGAGGCGTTCACCGTCCAGATGCCGCCCACGTCCGGCATGTCCCACGTCGTGTCCGTGAGGCTGATCGGGTAGACCGTCCCGTCGGGGGCGATCAGGTCGACCGACAGGAACCCGTAGGCCGGGAACTTGACGGAGACCGCGACCTCCAGGTTGCTCGGCGCGTTGCCCGAGACCCCGGTGACCGTGACGGAGCTGGTCGCCGGCTGGTTGCCGGTGATGGTGTAGTTGTTGCTGTTGGTGAACCGCGGCCCCGCCGGCTTCAGCGGCGTCGAGCCCACGTACAGCAGGCGGTTGTACGAGCCCGTGCCCCGGTCCCAGATCTGCCCGGTGGTGGAGCTGTCCTTGAGGGCCCTCGAGACGGTGGCCGGGCTGGCGGTGCGGTGGGCCGAGAGGTACAGCGCCGCGGCGCCCGCGACGTGCGGGGTCGCCATCGACGTGCCCGAGAGGGTCGTCGAGGAGCTGTTGTCCCACCAGACGGCCGAGGTGATGTTCGTGCCCGGTGCGAACACGTCCACCAGCGGACCGTAGTTGGAGAAGTCCGAACGCCGGTCGTCGCTCTGCGTGGAGCCCACGGTGATCGCGGTGCCCACGCGGGCCGGCGAGTGCTGCGAGGCGTCCTCGTTGTCGTTGCCCGCCGCGACGGCGTACGTGATGCCCTTCGAGATCGAGTTCCGCACGGCCGTGTCGAGCGCGGAGTTCGGGCTGCCGCCCAGGCTCATGTTGGCCACGGCCGGCTTGACGGCCTTGCGCGTCACCCAGTCGATGCCCGCGACCACCTGCGAGACGGTCCCGCGGCCGTTGGCGTCGAGCACCCGGACGGAGACGATCTTGGCCTTCTTGGCGACGCCGAAGGTGGTGCCGGCCACGGTGCCGGCCACGTGCGTGCCGTGGCCCTGCTCGTCGTCGGCCGGCGTGCCGGGCTCGACGGCGTCGTACCCGGACCGGGCGCGTCCGCCGAAGTCCTGGTGGCCGAAGTTGACGCCGGTGTCGATGACGTACACCGTCACGCCCGTGCCCGCGCTGGTCGGGTACGTGTACTTCTGGTTCTGGCCCGGCTTGCGGCGGCGGTCGAGCCGGTCCAGCCCCCACGAGGGCGGCGTCGGTTGCGTGGTGTCGGCCTTCACCGCGGCGTCCTGGACGACCTCGGCCACGGCCGGGTCGGCGGCCAGCCGCCTGGCCTGCTGCTCGGTCATCTCCGCCGCGTAGCCGTTGAGCGCCGCGTCGTACGTGCGGCGGATCTTGCCGGAGTACCGCTCGACGACCGAACGCCCGGCGGGCGACTGTGACTTCGCCTTGGTCTGGTTGAGGATGACGATGTACTTGCCCGGGATGGTGCCCGGCGCTCCGGCGTTGGCCACCGTGCCCTCGGGCGGCGGCGCGGCCTCCGCGGATGCGGCGGTGACACCCCCGAGCAGCGTGGCCGCGGCGACCGCCAGTACGGTCAGCCGATGACGGCGTGTCTGATTTCTGGCATGCATGATTCACTCCCCCCTGGGACCCCCTGCCGGTCCCGTCCCGCAAGACTGTCTCGTCAGCCCCTTCCGGGCAAGGGCGCATCTCGCGTGTCGGGACATCAATTCGCGCCCCCCTGGCGGAAGTTGGCGTAACGCCACTGATTCGGCAGCACGTGCGCACGCCACCGGGGCGGGGCTTCGGCCGCGCCGCTACTGCGCCGCGATGCAGCCGTCGCGGAGTTCCAGGACGCGGTCCGCGAGGTCCAGGAGCTGGGGGTCGTGGGTGGCCACCAGAGCCGTCACGCCCTCGCTGCGGACCACCGAGCGCAGCAGTTCCATGATCGTCAGGCCGGTGGCCGCGTCCAGCTGGCCCGTGGGTTCGTCGGCGATGAGGAGGGAGGGGCGGTTCGCCAGGGCGCGGGCGATCGCGACCCGCTGCTGCTGGCCTCCGGAGAGTTCCGTGGGCCGCTGGTCGGCGTGGTCGGCCAGGCCCACCAGGGCCAGCAGCAGCGCCACCCGCTCGTCCCGCTCGCGCGGGTCCGTACGGCGCAGCCGCAGCGGCACCCCGACGTTCTCCGCCGCCGTGAGGATCGGGATCAGCCCGAAGTTCTGGAAGACGAAGCCGATCCGGTCGCGCCGCAGCTCCAGCAGC
Organism: Streptomyces sp. NPDC101118; assembly: GCF_044759445.1. NCBI lineage: Bacteria > Bacillati > Actinomycetota > Actinomycetes > Kitasatosporales > Streptomycetaceae > Streptomyces > Streptomyces sp. NPDC101118. The sequence continues at coordinate 21,452 of NZ_JBIVZG010000012.1, forward strand.
TCCTCCGCGCCCAGCCCGTCCAGTGCGGTCCCGTCGATGACGACCCGGCCCCGGTCCGGGCCGTCCAGCCCGCCCACCAGGTTGAGCAGCGTCGTCTTGCCGGCCCCGGAACGGCCCTTGAGGGCCACCAGCTCACCGCGCCGGACCTCGAACGTCGCGCCGGCCAGGGCGTGTACGGCCGCCGGGCCGCTGCCGTACGAGCGGTGCAGGTCCGTCACCGCCACCATGGGGTGGCCGGCCCCGGCGTCCTCGCCGTCCGTGCCCGCACCGTCCACGGCCACCTGTGTACCGCCGCTCCGCTCCGCCATCGGTCCGCCCCCGTGCATCCCCGTACGTGATCGTTCCGGCCCAGTATGGGCAGGTGGAACTTGTCCGGGCAATGACGGAGCGGGACGCAACTCCTGTCGAAGCGGGAGCGTTCGGCGCCCATTCCTGGGCCATTCCCGGACGATTCCCATTTGCTTCAACATCATTTTTTGATAGAAAACCGAACGAGCCGGCACCCAGGACCGTCGGCCGGGGGGCGGGTGTTCAGTGACGGCGTTCATCTTGCTGCGCGCACGCGCGCACCGGCTGCTGCTGGCCTGCGCCCTGCTCGCCGTCCTCCTCACCACCGCGGTCCTCGCCGCGCTCGCCGCCTTCTCCGCCTCCGTCGGGGACGCCGCCCTGCGCGGGACGCTGCGGGGGCCGGCCGCGGCCTCCGGGGCCCTCGTGGTGAGCGCGGACGTACCCCCCGAGCGCCGCGCCGCCGCTGACGCGGCCGTGCTGCGCGCGGCCCACCGCACCTTCGACGGGCTGCCGGTGACGGTGCGCAGGCTGACCGCCTCGGGTCCGTACGAACTCCCGCGCGCCCTCCAGCCGGCCACCGCCCGCTCCGGCAACCCGGACCTCACCCACTTCGCCGCCCTCGACCCGACCCGGATCCGGCTCACCGCCGGCACGCTCCCGGGCAAGGCCCCTGCCACGTCCGCGTCCCCGGCCGGCCCGGCCGCGTCCGCGTCCCCGGCCACCCCGGCCGCGTCCGCGGCCACCCCCGCCGAGGTCCCCGCCGCCCTGCCCCAGGCCGCCGCCCGGCGCCTCGGCATCGCCCCCGGCGCCCGGCTGCGCCTCGTCGACCGCCTGACCGGCACCCCGCTCACCGTCCGGATCACCGGCACCTACCAGGCCCGCGACACCGGGGACCCGTACTGGCAGCTCGATCCCCTGGCCGGACGCGCCGTCCGCACCGGGGTGTTCACCACGTACGGCCCCCTGCTCGCCGACCCCTCGCTGCTCGCCTCGGGCCGCACCTCCACCGGAACCTCCGGCTGGCTGGCCACCGCCGACCCCGGCACCCTCACCACCGGCCGGATCGACGCCCTCCGCGCCGCGGCGACCAGCGGACCGGAAGCCCTGCGCGCGGAGCCCGGGTTCACGGCCGGCGCCACCGTCCGCACCGCCCTGCCCGCCGTCCTGGCGCAGACCTCGCGGGCCCTGGTCGTCGCCCGTTCCACCCTGCTGATCGTCGCCCTGCAGCTCGTACTGCTCGCCGGGTACGCCCTGCTGCTCGTGGCCCGGCTGCTCAGCGCCCAGCGCTCCGGCGAGACCGGCCTGCTGCGCGCCCGAGGCGCCTCACGGGCGCGCGTCGCGGCCCTGGCCACCGCCGAGGCCCTGCTCCTCGCCGTGCCCGCCGCCCTGCTGGCCCCGCTGCTGGCCGGCCCGCTCACCCACCTGATCAGCGGGTACGCGGGGACCGGCGACGGCACCGGGTTCCGGACCGCACCGCCCGCCGGGGTGTGGGCGGTGGCCGCGGCGGTCGCGCTGTGCTGCGCGGCGGCCGTCGTCTCGCCCGCGCTGACCGCCGCCGCGGACGGCACCGTACGCCTCCGCCGCGGCCGGGAGGGCGCGCTGCCCGCACCCGTGCGGGCGGGCGCCGACCTCGGCCTCGTGCTGGTCGCGGGCGTGGCCTACTGGCAGCTGGACCGGCGCACCGGCGCCGCGGGCCCGTCCGCCGCCGCGGACTCCGGTCTCGGCGTCGACCCGCTGCTCGTCGCCGCACCCGCGCTCGCACTGCTCGCCGGCACCGTCCTGACCCTCCGTCTCCTCCCGCCCCTGGCCCGGCTGGCCGAACGCCGGGCCGCCAGGTCCCGCGGCCTCGGGCCCGCGCTGGCCGGCTGGCACCTGGCCCGCAGGCCGCTGCGCGGGGCCGGGCCGGTGCTGCTGCTGGTCCTCGCGACGGCCATGGGCACCCTCGCCGTCGGCCAGGGTGCCTCCTGGGACCGCTCGCAGCGCGACCAGGCCGACTACGCCACCGGTGCCTCCGTACGCGTCCTCGACGCCCGCCCCGGCGGCCCCGGCCAGGCCGGCCTCTACGCGCAGTGGCCCGGCGTACGGCAGGCCTCGCCCGCCCACCGCACCTCCGTGGACCTCTCGGGCGGCCGCACCGCCACGGTGCTCGCCCTCGGCCTCGGCGACGCCGCGGAACGGCTGCTGCTCCGCCGCGACCTCGCCGACGAGCCGGCCACGGCCCTGCTGCGCGCGCTCTCCCCGAACCGGCACGCCGGCGGAGGGCCCACCGCGGCCGGCGGCGAACCCGCGCCCGCCCCCGACCCGGGCATCCACCTCCCCGACGACGCCCGCGCCCTCACGCTCGACCTGCGCCTGACTGCCACCCGCAAGGGCCCGAACCGGCCCGGCACGGCCCACCCGACCCCACCGGAGGCACAGGTCCCGCCGCCGGTCCTCACCGTGCTGGCCGAAGACCGCTTCGGCCTGCCGTACGAGCTCACCGCGGGCCCGGTACCCACGGACGCGCGCGCCCGCCAGCTCACCGTCGACCTCGACCGCACCGGCTCCGGCGCCCACCACGCCCCCGCCGGCCCCCTCCGCCTGACCGGCCTCCAGCTGCGCGGCACCCCGCCGGCCACCGCGTCCGAGGCCCACCGCCTGGAGATCACCGCCCTGCACACCCGCGCCCCGGACGGCACCCGCAGCGCCCTCACCCCGCCCGCCGCGGTGCACTGGCAGGGCGTCATGACCGGCACCCGGGACGGCGACCAGCGCCCGGCCCAGCGGCTCGCGACCGCCACCGGCCTGCCGCTCGCCCTGGCGTACGACACGGGCACGGCGGCGGACTCGGACGACGCGTACGCGGTCCGCTACCGCACGGCCCGCTCCACCCCAGCCGGCTCCGCCGGCTCGGCCACGGCCGGCTCGGCCACGGCTGGGCCCTCCACGGCCGGCTCCGCCACGGGCACCCGGCCCGTCCCCGCCATCGCCACCGACGCCTTCCTCGACGCCGCGGCCGCGCGCCCTGGCGACAGCGTCGACGTCACCCTGGCCGGCGAGCGGCTGACCGTACGGCTGGTGCGGGCGGTACGCCAACTCCCCACCACCGGAGGCCCGGCCGGTGACACCGGAACCTCGGCCGCCACGGGCGGCGCCCTCCTGCTGGACCTGCGCACCGTCAACCGTGCGCTGACGGAACGGGGGAGCGGGACCCTCGCGCCCACCGAGTGGTGGCTGAGCACCCGCCCCGGCGAGGCGGCCGGCGTGGCCGCCGCCCTGCGCGCCCGCCCCGACGCCGGCTCCGCCGACGAGGTGCTGGTACGCGACGAACGCACCGCCGCCCTCCTCGACGACCCGCTCGGCCGGGGCCCCCGCGCCGCACTGCTCGCCGTCACCGTCGCGGCCGCCGCCCTCGCCGCCGTGGGCTTCGCGGTCAGCGCGGCCGGATCCCTCCGGGAACAGGCCGCCGAACTGGCCGTGCTCCGGGCCCTGGGCGCTTCCCGCCGCAGGCTCGCCGCCCTCTCCGCCGCCGAACACGGCCTGCTCGTCCTGGTGGGCGTACTGGCAGGGCTCGGCATCGGCGTCCTGCTCACCCGGGCCGCCGTACCGCTCCTCGTACTGACCGCGCGAGCCGAACGGCCCCTGCCGCCGGTCCTCGTCGAACTGCCCTGGACCCACCTGGGCCTGCTGCTCGCCGGTGTGGCCGCCGTACCGCTGCTCACCGCGGCCGCACTCGCACTCCGCCACGCCGGCCCCGCGCCCTCGCTGCGCGACCAGGGGGACAGCTGACATGACCCACCCCACCACCAACGGCCCCACCGGCAACGGTCCGGCCACCGATGGTCCGGCCATGCACGGCCCGGCTTCCGACGGCCCGGCGGCCGCCGGGCACACTTCCGCCGGCTCCACCGCGGACGGTGGGGTGGTCGGTGGCTGTGCTGCCACCAGCGCTGCCGCGGACGGTGGGGCGGTCGGCGGTTCTGCCTCCACTGCCCCCGCCGAAGGCGGCCCGGCTGCCACCGGTCCCACTGCCAGCGGCGCGGCCGCCGAAGGCCCCGACGCCATCGCGAGCGGTCCGGCTGCAAACGGGCCCGCCACCCGTCCCCGGCACGTCCGCACCCCCGCGCCCTGGGTGCGGACCCGGCTGCGGACCGCCCGGCCGGCCGCACTGGCCCTCGGGCTGCTCGTGCTCGTCACCGCCTTCCTGGCCGCGGCCCTCCCGCGTGCCGTGGACGCGTACGAGACCGGGGCCCTGCGGTACGCCGTCCGCCACGCCCCCGCCGCCGGGACCGTCCTCGAACTCTCCGCCCCCCAGCCCGGCCTCGGACTGCCGGAATCCGCCCGGGAGCAGGCCCTGCGCCCCGCTCCGCTGGCCGCCGTCCACTCGCGCGCCGCGGCCGCGTTGCCGGCCCCGCTCCGGGCGGACCCCGAGCAGTCCGCGTACGGCGTCCGCACCACGGATCCGCTGGTCGCCACCGATCCGTGGCTGCCGCGCCCCGACGCCGTCCCGCCCCGCTTCACGCTGGCCGCGCAGTCCGGCCTCGCCGCGCACGCCACCGTGCGCACCGGTCGCCTGCCGGCCGCCGCGGCTCCGGTGACGTCCGGCACCCGCCGGCTCGAGGCTGCGGTCACCACGGACACCGCCGCCGCCCTGCGCCTGCGCACCGGCTCCGTGGTGCACCTCATGGCCGGCTCCTCCGGCGACGACCTGGTCACGGTCACGGTCACCGGCACCGTCGAGCCGCGCACCCCCGAGGGCTCCTACTGGTCCGCCACCCCGCTCCTGCGCACCGCCGGCCTCGCCGCCGAGAAGAAGGGCGGCACCCCCGCGTACCACTGGCAGGCCGCCCTCCTCCTGCACCCGGACGCCGCGCCCGCACTGCTCGGCACCCAGGCCAAGCCCGAGCGGTACTGGCAGTTCGCGCCCGCCACGGACGGTCTCACCACCCGTGACACCCCGGCCGCCCTCCGCCGCATCGCCTCCCTCGAAGGCGGGCCCGACCTGCTGCGGCTGCGCACCGTCGCAGGGGACACCGCAGCGCTCGGCACCGGCCTGGAAACCGTGCTCGAAAGCCACCTCACCGCCCGCGAGGCCATCGCCGGCATCGTCGCCCTGGCCGCCGTCGGCACCGCGGCCGTCGCGGCGGTGGTCCTGGCCATGGCGGGCAGCCTGACGGCCGCCCGCCGCCGCGACGAACTGGCCCTGCTGCGCGCCCGCGGCGCGTCCCTCACCGGCATCGCGACCCGTTTGGCGGGGGAGGCCGCGGTGATCGCCGTACCCGCCGCCGCTGCCGGGCTGCTCGCGGCCCTGCTCCTCACCGACGGCTCAGGGTGGCTGCCCGCCGCCGTGGCCGCGGCCGCCGTGGCCCTGCTGGCCTGCGTCGCCCTGCCGCTGCCCGCGGTGTTCGCGCACCGCCGCCCCCGCGCCCACGGCGAGCGCGACGACCTCCTCACCGCCCGGCCCGGCCGCGCCCGCACCGTGGCGGAGCTGACCCTGCTGGTGCTGGCCGCCGCCTCGCTGCAGGCCCTGCGCGGCCGGGACCCCGCGGAGGCGGGCGGCCCGCTGGCCGCGGCCGCTCCGGTCCTCGTGGCCCTCACCGCCGCACTCGTCCTGGTCCGCCTCTACCCCCTGCCCCTGCGCTGGGCCGCCCGTCCCGCCCGCCGGCTGCGCGGCGCGGTCGGCTTCCTCGCGCTCGCCCGGGCCGGCCGCGCCCCCGCCGCCGGCGTGCTGCCGCTGCTCGCCCTGCTGGTGGCCCTGACCACCGCCGCGCTCGGCGGATCCGTACTGGCCGGGGTCACCGACGCCCGGGACCGCGCCGCGCTGCTGGCCACCGGCGCCGACGTACGCGTCGCGGCCCCCGGCGAGTCCCGCCCGCTGCCCGCCGGCACGGGGACGGCGGTCGGGCGCGTGCCGGGGGTGCGCGAGGTGACCGGCGTACGGATCGACCGCACGGCCTCCGCGACCGGCAGCCAGCACCCCGGCAGCCAGAGCACCGCCGGCCGGACCACAGGAAGCCAGGCCACCGGCAGCCAGACCGCGGACAGCCAGAGCACCGCCGGCCGGAACGCCGACGGCCCCCGCACCCTGACCCTGGTCGGCGTCGAACCGGCCGCCTACGCCCGGCTCGCCCGCAGCACCGGACTGGGCGCCTTCCCCGCAGCGGCCCTCGGCCGCTCCGCCGGCGTGCTCGACGCCGTCGCCTCCCCAGCGCTCGCGGCCCGCCTCGGCGACGGACCCCGCCGCGTCTCCACCGCCGGCGGCGAGGTGACCGTACGGGTCGTCGCCGTACGCCCCGTCACCCCGGCGGCCCCGCGCGGCGAGTTCCTCCTCGTGGACGTCGCGGGCCTGCCCGGCACCGGCGTCACGGCCCTGCTCGCCACCGGCGACCCCGACCCGGACGCCCTGCGCGCCGCCGCCGGCGGCCTGCCCGTCCGGCTGCGCGCCGCCGAACGCGCCGCGCTCACCGACACCCCGCTCCAGCGGGGCGCCGAAGGCGTCTACGCGACCGCCGTCGCGGCCGGCGCCGGGTACGCCGCCGTCGCCCTGCTGCTCTCCCTGCTGCGGTCCGCACCCGGCCGGGCCGCGCTCCTGCTGCGGCTGCGCACCCTGGGCCTCGGCGCCCGCCAGGGCCGGGCCCTGGTGCTGCTGGAGGCCCTGCCGCAGACGCTGCTGGCCGCGGGCGGCGGCGTACTCACCGCCTGGGCGACCGTACGGCTGGTCGCCCCCGGCATCGACCTGTCCCGGCTGGCCCTCACCGCAGCGCCCGCCCTCACCCCGCCCCCGGCCCTCCCGCTGCGCGCCGACGCCTGGTCGCTGGTGCTGCCCGCGGCCGGTGTCGTGGCGCTGGCGGCCGTGGTGGCCGCGGCCCAGTCGTGGCGGCCGGGCCGCCGCCGAACCCCCTCGACGACGCACGGACCGGGAGACACGCGATGACGGACACGAAGACCGGGGCCGGTGCGGCGGACGCCCGGCCCACCCTGGCGGAACTGGAGCGCCGCGCCGCCGCGCACCGGGACCGGCCCTCGTACGGCCACGACGCCCTGATCGCCTGCGACCGGCTGGTCCGCGTCTTCACGACGGACGGCGTCGAGGTCCAGGCCCTCCAGGGGCTCGACCTGCTCGTCCGCGAGGGGGAGCTGATGGCGCTGGTGGGCGCCTCGGGCAGCGGCAAGTCCACCCTGATGAACATCCTCGCGGGCCTGGACGTGCCCACCGCGGGCGCGGCCCGGGTGGCCGGCCGGGACCTGCTCGCCATGGACGCCGCGGGCCGGCTCGACTACCGCAGGAACGTGGTCGGCTTCGTCTGGCAGCAGACCTCCCGCAACCTCCTCCCGTACCTGACGGCCGCTCAGAACGTGGCGCTGCCGATGCGGTTGCGCGGCCGCGGCCGCCGGCGCGAGCAGGCGGCGCGGGCCCACGAGCTGCTGTCGATGCTCGGGGTGGCCGAGTACGCCGACCACCGCCCCCGGCAGCTCTCCGGCGGCCAGCAGCAGCGCGTCGCCATCGCCGTGGCCCTGGCCAACTCCCCCTCGGTGCTGCTGGCCGACGAGCCCACCGGCGAGCTGGACTCCGCCACCGCCGAGCAGGTCTTCGCCGCCTTCCGGCGCGCCAACGACGAGCTGGGCACCACCATCGTGATCGTCACCCACGACCAGGCCGTGGCCTCGGAGGTCCGCCGCACCGTCGCCATCAGGGACGGGCGGACCGCCTCCGAGGTGCTGCGCCGCACGGAGGTGGACGCCCACGGCCGGGAGTCCCTGGTCTCGCGCGAGTACGCCACCCTCGACCGGGCCGGCCGCCTCCAGCTGCCGGGCGAGTACACGGCGGCCCTCGGCATGGCGGACCGCGTCCTCCTCGAACTCGAACCCGACCACATCGCGGTCCGCCCCGACACGCCGGAGTGACGCCCGGGCCCTGTGCCGTCCGGCGCCTGCCGGCGGCCCTGAGGGCCTTGGCCGCCTGAGACCCCCTCCGCCACCCAACAGGGCCTTACCGCACCCCGGTTGCGCCGCCGAACGGGTGGTTTCCGGCCCGATGCGCCCGTCCCGTGCGCCAGACTCGGCCGCCCGGGGGTCGGCGTACGGCTGCCCGGACAGACCTGGTCCTGAGGCACGGACCGGGGCACGGGACGGAGGGAGCGGTGGTGCGCGGCGGACAGGTGGCGGTGGTCGGGGGCAGCATCGCGGGCTGCGCCTTCGCTTCGGCGGCGGCCCGCGGGGGTGCCGACGGGGTCGTGGTGCTGGAACGGACCCGCGGGCGGCTCGCGGACCGCGGCGTGGGGCTGTGCGTCCACGACGAACGCGCCGCCGAACTCCGGGCCGCGGGCGTCCTGCCGCCCGGCATCGCCGCCCACCCGCTGGCCCGCCGCTCCTGGGTCGCCGCGGACGGGACGCCGACGGGGCGGGTCTTCTGGGAACAGCCCTTCCCCTTCCACTCGTACCACTGGGGCCTGCTCTGGCGGGGCCTGCGGGAGGCGGTGCCGGACACGGTGGACTTCCGGCAGGGCGTGGCCGTCACCGGGCTGACGCTCCCGCCGCCCGGCGGGCCGGGCCGGCCCGTGGTGCATGAGGCCGGTGGCTCCGGCACGGCGTACGACCTGGTCGTCGGCGCCGACGGCTACCGCTCCACGGTCCGTGGTGCCCTCTGCCCGGACTCCCGCCCCCACTACGCCGGTTACGTCTGCTGGCGCGGCAACTTCGACGCCCGGCTGCTGGCCGGCCCCGGCGAGGGGCCCTGGCCCTCCGACACCGTCGCGACGGTCTGCTTCCCCGGCGGCAGCTGCGTGATCTACCGCATCCCGGGCCCCGACGGCCCCCGCGTGAACTGGGTCCTGTACGCGGTGCCCCCGCCCGGTACGGGGCTCCGGCTGGACGACCCGACGAGCTTCCCGCCCGGCCGGCTCACCGAGGCCCTCTCGGGCGCCCTGGCCGGGCTCCTGGAACGCCGCTTCCCGCCCTACTGGGCCCGGGTCCTCGCCCTCACCCCGGCGCAGGACACCCTCGTCCAGCCCATCTACGACCTGGAGACCGCCCGCGTCGCCGGGGACGGCGTGCTGCTGGCGGGCGACGCGGCCAGCGTGGTGCGCCCGCACAACACCAGCGGGGCCGCCAAGGCGCTCCAGGACGCCGGCGCCTTCGAAGCGGCCTGGGGGACGGCCGCCACCTGGACCGAGCTCCAGGCCCGCTACGACGCCGCCCGCGGCCCGGCCGGGCGGGAACTCGTCGCCCTGGCCCGCCGGCTCGGCCGCGCCCAGGTGGAACGCACGCCCGTCTGGACCGGCCTGACCGCAGCGGACACCGCCGCCTGGTGGCAGCACCAGCTGGGCGGCGCGCCGGGCATCGGAGGCGGAGCCCTGCGCACGTAGTGCTCCGCACCCTCAGACGTGTCCGCCCGGTTCGCCGCCGGCCGTCCCCGCCTGCCTGCGGTAGGTCCCCGGCGGCGATCCGAAGTGCCGTTTGAAGGCCTTGGCGAAGGCGAACTCGGAGGTGTAACCCGTCTGTTGCGCGATCGTGCTCAGCGGGGCCGGCGATCGGTGCAGCAGCCGCGCCGCGGTGGCCATCCGCCAGTTGGTCAGGTAGGTCAGCGGCGGCTCGCCGACCACCGACGCGAAGCGGCGGGCGAAAGCCGCCCGGGACAGCCCGGCGCGGGTGCCCAGGGACTCCACGGTCCAGGGATGGCCGGGGTCGTCGTGGATCGCCTTCAGGGCCGGGGCGACCGCCGGGTCGGTCAGCGCGGCCGCCCACCCGCGGTTCCGGTCCTCCGGCAGGTCGGCGTACCAGGACCGGAGGATGTACAGCAGCAGCAGGTCGACGAGCGCCGTGACGACCGCGTCCGAGCCCGGCTGCGGCGCGTGGAACTCGGCGCACAGCTGGTCCACCGCCGAGCGCAGCACCGGGTGGCGGCCGGGTACCGCGGGGAGGTGAATGACCTCCGGCAGGTCGCCGAACAGCGGATGCGGGCGGTCGACGTCGATCGCGTACGCGCCGCACACCAGCACCGTGTGCGGCCCCGGCCCCTCCACGGTGACCTGCCCGACCGGCGAGGAACGGTCCACCCGGTCCGGCACGAAGTCCACCGGATCGCGGCCCGGTGCGTCGCACAGGGTGTGGCCGCTGCCGCGCCGCAGGAACACGATGTCGCCGGGCCCCAGCGCGACCGGTTCGCCGTCCGGCGGCAGCAGGTGGCAGCGCCCTTCCACGACCACGTGGAAGCCGGCTCCCGAGAGGGGCTGGAACCTCAGGGCCCACGGGGCGCGAGCGTCGGTGCGCGTCACCATCGGGCGTCCTGTGCGCAGGACTTCGAGGGTGTCGCTCAGGATGTCCATGACGCCACCCTAGTGCCCGTTCGGCGAGACGATATGACAGGGAATCGAGATCTTCAGTTATTCATCGTCTCGACGGGGAGCCGTACGTTCGTGCCATGGCGGTGGCCGAGTTCCGGCACCGCATCGACGAAGGAACGGATCCCATGTCTCTGACCGGCAAGAAGATCGTGATCATCGGCGGCACCTCCGGCATCGGCTTCGCGGTCGCCAGGCAGGCCCTGGCGGCCGGCGCGGACGTCGTGGTCGCTTCCAGCAGCCAGGAGCGCGTGGACGCGGCGGCGGGGCGGTTGGGCGGGCGGGCCGAAGGCCGCCGTCTGGACGTCGCCGACGACGACGCCATCGCCGCGTTCTTCGGGCGGGTAGGGGAGTTCGACCACCTCGTCTACACCGCGGGAGAATCCCTGCTGATCAAGCCGTTGGCCGACACCACCCCGCAGGAGGCCAGGGGGGTATTCGAGCGCCGGTTCTGGGGCGCGTTCCTCTCCGCCAAGCACGCTGCGCCGCGCCTGCGCGACGGAGGTTCGATCACCTTCAGCTCCGGCGTCCTGGCGGTCCGCCCCCTCTCGGGAACCGCGCTCGCGGCGGGCATCACCGGCGGCGTCGAGGCCCTGTCCCGGGCGCTCGCCGTCGAACTCGCCCCGCTGCGCGTCAACGTGATCCGGCCCGGTGTGATCAGCACCGAGCTGTGGGACGGCAGCGTCCCGGACCCGGAGGGTTTCCTCGAGGGCGCCGGGTCCGCGCTGCTCACGCGGCGCGTCGGCACCGCCGAGGAGGCCGCGGCGGCCTATCTCTTCGCCCTGTCCAACGGCTACGTCACCGGCACCACGGTCGCGGTGGACGGCGGCGCGGCACTGGTGTGACCCGGGCGGCCCGCACCCGCGCCCTGCAGGGGGCCGGGCCGCAGGTGTTTGGGGCGGGACTTGCGGGTCATACGCGCCGAGTCAGGCTGCCCGGGCCGGGAACGGCCCGGGCGCCGGAGCGGGGGGCCGCCCCCGCACGACGCGATCCGACGAGGAGGCTACGCACATGGCCGGCATTGGCGGCTGCATCGCCCTGATCGTGGTGGGGGCCGTCCTCACCTTCGCGAGCGACTGGCAGATGGAGAGCGTGAACCTCGACGTGGTCGGGCTGATCATGATGGGCGCCGGCCTGCTGGGGCTCGGTGTGTACGGGAGCGTCCTGCGCCGGCGGCGCGTGCCGGCCGCCCTCCCGGTGGTCGACGAGACCCGCGACCGCAGCTGACCCCACCCGCCCCACCCCACCCCGAGCGAAGACCAGGAGGCAAACGGAGATGACGAACGTGTCGCGGCTGCCGGGCCCCGCCGAGTACCTGTGGCAGTGGCAGACGGAAGCGGCGTGCCGCGGGCTGGAGCCGGAACGGTTCTTCCACCCCGAGGGCGAGCGCGGAGACGACCGCGCCGCCCGCGACCGCGCGGCGAAGCGCGTGTGCGAGCGGTGCCCGGTGCGCACCCAGTGCCTGCGGCACGCCCTGCGCGTCCAGGAGCCCTACGGCGTGTGGGGCGGCCTGACCGAGGAAGAGCGCCGCTCCCTGGCCTCGCCGCTGCGCGCCACCGCCTGAGGGTGCTTTAACAGGGCCATTCCAGCACGTCAAGCCACGTATTGCAGTGGCGTGACCGGGATTCCCATTCGGGGTTTATTTGAAGCACGCCCCCACCGGGGGAAACGAATCCCCGGAAATCCGGGGAGCGGTTGCCGAATTACCTTTGTTTCGAATGGAGAATTCCGATGTACCAGCGTTTCCTGACCCGTCGCATCGTTCTGGCCGGCTCTTCCCTCGCCCTGGTGGGCGGCGGCATCGCCCTCCCGGCGACCGCGATGGCCGCGCCCGCTCCGCAGGCGGTGGTGACCCTGGCCCCGGCGGACAGCGCCGACGGCATCGGTACCGGCGGCGACGCCAACGCCGAGAACACCACGGTCGGCGGCACCGCCACCGGCGGCAACGCCAACTCCGGCGTCGGCGAGTGCAAGGGCAAGTGCACGATCACGACGGGCAACGCCACCGGCGGCAACGCCAGTGCGGATGCCGTGAACACCGGCGACGCCACCGCGGTCGGCGGCGACGGCACCGGCACCGGCGGGACCGTGACCAAGAAGGACATCAAGAAGGAGATCAAGGAGCAGGTGAAGAAGAAGCTCGGCAAGTGATCCCGGGCGAACACCCCGCGGACCCCGCGGACCCCGCGGACCCCGCGGATGCCGGAGAGGCCGTCGGCCCCTCCGGCATCCGCATGCGGGCGCCGTCCGGCGGGCCGCAGGCCCGGCCGGGGCGCCTATCCTCGGGGCCATGGAGGCACTGGCCGAACGTCTGTCGCACCTGGACTCCCAAGCCGAGGGCGTGATCCGCGTCGTCATGTTCTACGACACGCTGATGCGCCGCCGGGTCGACCTCCCGGCCCTCGCCCGGGCCTCGGCGGGCCTCGCCGAGTGCGTGACCGGGTTACGGCTGTACGGCGCCGGCCGGGTCGTCCGCACCTCACCCGACGGCGGCGAGCCGCCCGCGACGCCGCCCGGGGCCGCCTCCACCACCGTGCCGGTCACCCTCGACGATGAGGAGATCGGCGCGGTCTGGCTGGAGCGCCCGGGGCCGCCCGGGCCCCTCGACGAGCTGCTGCTGGAACGGCTGGCGATCGCCGTCGCCGCCGTGGTCGAGCGGTACGGCCCGGCCAGCACCACCATGGCCGACCCCGCCCTCGTCGAGCTGGTGGTCAGCGCCGGCTGCGACGACGCGGCCCGCGCCCGCGCCCTGCGCCTGCTCGGCTTCGCCGTCGGAGCCCCGGTCCACGTGGTCGCCGTGCGCTCCGACCTGCCGCTGGACCGGATCGGCGGCCTCGTCTGCCCCGCCCGCCCCGTGAAGGCCGCCCCGCTCTCCGACGTGGGCGTCATCCTGGCCGGCGCCCTCGACCCGGACCGGTTCCCGGCCGGGGTGCTCGCCGGCATCGGCGCCGCCGGCCGGCCGGACCTGGCGTGGCGGCAGGCCCGTACGGCCCTCCGCTTCACCACCGCGCGCCGGCCGGTCGTCCGGTACGACGGCCTGGGCGCGATGGCCCTGCTGGCCGAGGTGCCCGAGGAGGCCGTCCGGGACAACGCCGACGTGGCCGCGATCGCCCGCATCGCCGGCCGGCCGGAGGAGTTGGAGACCCTGGACGCCTACTGCGCCACCGGCTCTCTGCGCCGCGCCGCCGACCGGCTCCACCTCCACCACAGCACCGTCGCCCGCCGCCTCGAACAGCTCGGCAGGCTGCTCGGCATCGAACTCACCGAACCGGCCGGCCTGGTGCGGGCCGGGATCGCCCTCACCGTGTGGCGGCTCCTCGACGGCTGACGCGAAGGCTCCCGGAGGCTCCCGGACCGACGCGGCGGCACCGGACGGACACGGCGGCACCCGGACCGCATGCCGGCCCGGGTGCCCCCGTACGGGACGCAGCGGTCACCGCACCGGGAGGGGTGGCCGGGCGGGGGCCCGGCCACCGGCGTCAGGTGCCCAGCGGGGCACCGCGCCACTGCTGGTTGGTGTGCGTCGGGGTGCAGTCCCAGATGCCCAGGCGCGCCCCGTTGCCCGTGGCCCAGCCCAGCGCGTCGAGGCAGCGGCCGGAGTGCAGGCTGCGCAGCAGACCGCCCGGGAGCACCTCCCACTTCTGGTTCAGGCCCTGGTGGCAGGAGTTGAGGCCGAGCAGCGAGCCGTTCTCGGTCTTCGCGTACTGGACGTCCATGCACCGGCCGAGCGCGCGGAGCGTGCCGTCGGCCTCCAGCCGCCACATCTGCGCGTCGGTGCCGTTGCAGTCGTAGAGCTGGATCGGGGCGCCGTCCTTGAGGCTGGCCCCCTTCACGTCGACGCACTTGCCGGAGTGGACCCCGACGATCTGGCCGGAGCCGGGCGGCGGCGGCACGGTGCAGTAGATCTCCAGGAGCACCTGGTAGTAGTCGCCGCTGCCGATCTGCTGGGCACGGGGGCCGGCCGACCGGCTGCAGCGGTTGGTGTCGTAGCCCTCGTTCACGGCCTGCGCGTAGGCCGAGTTCCAGGCCGCCTCGACGGCGATGTTGTACGGGCCGTAGCCCGTGCCCAGGAAGTACTTCGGGGCGGTCGGCGCCAGGGCCGCCGTGGCGGAGGCGCTCGACGCGGTGTCCGCCGTGCCGGACGCCGACGCCGTTCCGGCGAAGAGCGCCGTGGCGGCGAGGAAGGCCATGGCCGTGGTCGGCAGCCATCGAACCAGCTTCACACCAGGCTCCTTTCAAGGGTGTGGTGGCCGTGCAGGTGGATGTGTGCCGCCGGGGCCCCGCGGACGGCTCGACCCTAAGCCGCGGCATGCGGACCGGGAGTCTCACGTGAGTATCAACTCCGGCCAGAGACTGGCCGGTTGTGTGCTGACCTGTGGGGACGGCGGGTGGGTATCGTCCCGGATCCGTGAAGATCACCCATGGCCTCGACGCCCTGCTCGCCGCAGTGGCCGCGCACCCCGTCGTCAACCTGTGCGGCGGGCTCGGCACGGGCAAGAGCACCCTGGCGCGCCGGCTGCCGGTGGCGTCGGCCGTCGACCTGTCCGGCCTGCCGGCGGACATGGCGCGGGAGCGGACCGCGGAGCTCGCGGCAGTGCCCGGCGACGGGCTGCTGCTGGTCGACGGCGTGGACGGCCCGGGGCACGCGGAGGCCGTCGCCGAGGCGCTGGACGCGCGCGCCCGGCCGGTCCTGCTGGCCAGCCGGCGCCCGCTGCGCGTCGCCCCCGGCTGGGACCGGCACGACCCCGCGACCGTGCCGCTCGGCCCCCGCTCCGCAGCGGCCGTCGAGGAGCAGGTACGGGCCGCGGGCCTGACCGACCCCGAGGCGGTGGCCCTCGCGGTCCGCCTCGCCGGCGGACTGCCCCTGCTGGCCGAACTGGCCTGCCGGGAACTGCTGTCGGGCACGCCGGCCGACGCGCCCGGGGCGGTCGCCGACGCCCTGGCCGAGGAGGTCGTGCGCCGGCTCGACCGGGAGCACGCCAGGCCAGGCGGCCGCCACCGGCACGCGCTGCGCCTGCTGGCGACCGTACGGGCCGGGGACGAGCGGCTGCTGGCCGGCGGCCCGGACCTGTTCTCCGCCCTGGCCGGGCTGACCGTGGTGCGGCGCGAGCCGCTCGGGCTGGCGGTCCGCGAGCCGTACCGGAGCCTGCTGGAACTGGCCTACGCCTGGCGGCGCCCGGGGGCCCACGAAGGCGTGCGCAAGCGCGCCGCGGACTACCGCAGGGCGCTGCTCACCGAGCGCGCGGAGCCCCGGGAGCAGGCCCGGCTGGTGGAGCAGGGGCTGTTCCTCTCCGGCGACCCGGTCCTCCGCGACGCGCTGTTCCCGCCGGTCGACGACGCGGCGCTGGTCGGCTCCGCACGGCCGGGGGAAGCCGATGCGATCGGGCGGCTCATGCACAGCTGGGCGCTGCGCAGCGGCTTCGACACCCGGCGCGCGGAACGCGTCACGGAGCGCTGGCTGGAGGACGGAACGTCGTCGTTCCACCTGGCCAGGGACCGGGACGGCGCGCCGGTGGCGCTGGCGGCGCTGCTGCCGGTCGGGTCGGAGACGGCGGACGGGATCGAGCCGCTCCTGCAGCAGCACGCGGAGGGCACGGTGCCCGCGGGCGGCTTGTTCCTGGGCGCGGCCTTCGGCACCGACGCGGGCGCGCACGCGCAGATCCTGCGGCACGTCCTCGTCCGGTCCGTCCTCGCGGGGCACCTCGTGGTCTCCACCGCGAGCCCGGACTACCAACTCCTGCTGCGCACCCTGAGCTTCCGCCCGCACGGCGCGGTCCGGGACGACGTCTACCGCTGCGGGCGGCCCCCGGAGGTGTACAGCCACGACTTCGCCGCCGCCGGCCTGCCGGGGTGGATGCGCCGGCTGGCGCCCGGCGCGGGACCCGGTCCGGCAGCGGACCTGCCCGCGCTGGTCGGCCGGGCGCTGGCCCTCGTACGGGAGCCGGACCGGCTGGCGGGCAGCCCGCTGCTGGCCCGGCCGGGGCTGTCCACCCCGGGTTCGCTGTGCGACTGGCTGCACGGGGCGGTGCGCGCCCTCGCCGCCTCGGGGGACGCCGCCGACGCGGAGGCGGGCGCCATCCTCGCCGCGTACTACCTCGGGCGCCCCCGTACGCACCACCAGGTCGCCCGGAGCCTCCACCTGAGCCGGGCGACCTACTTCCGCAGGCTCCGCCGGGGCCTGGCGCTGCTGGCCGGCCGGCTGCCGGACGCCGTACCCGTGCGGGGGCTCACGACGCACGGGCGCTGAGCGGGGCGGGCGCGGCGCCCCGACGCGGCGCGCCCGGCGCGGGACGCCGGTCCGGCCGGGGCAGCTCAGCGCGGTACGCCGGGCCCCTGCGTGTCGCTCCCGCTCAGCGCGGTACGCCGGTCTCCGGTGCGTCGCCCCCCGCTCAGCGCGGTACGCCGACGGCCGGCCGGCTGGCGAAGTACCCGGCCGCCATGTCCTTCTCGCCGTGCCCGGCCTCCGCCGCGCGCCGGAACCGGGCGCCCGCCGCCTCCGCCATGTCGACGAAGACGCCCGCGCCCGCCGCGGCCTCGGAGATCAGCCGGGTGTTCTCCGCCGCGTGCCGCACGGTGAAGCTCGGCTGGTAGTCGCCCTCCAGCACGGCCTTCGACTTGGTCTGCACGTACACGTTGTCCATCGGCCCGCCGGTGACGGCGGCGAGGAACAGCGAGGGCTCCACCCCCAGCCCCTCGGTCAGGGCCAGGGCCTCGCCGAGCGCGGCGGTGAGGTTGAGGGCGAAGCCGACGGTCGCCAGCTTCAGCCGGGTCGCGGCGCCCGCCCGGTCGCCCACCCGCACGGTCCGGCTGCCCACGGCGTCGAAGACGGGGTCGAGCCGCGGGTCGGCGGGTCCGGCGGCCAGCACCACCAGGGTGCCCGCCTCGGCCGGCGCCCGGGTGCCCTGCACCGGGGCGTCCACGAACACCAGCCCGTGGTCCCGGGCGAAGGCGGCCAGCTCGTCGAGCGTCCCGACGCCCACCGTGCCCATCTGCGCCCACACCTGACCGTCCGTCAGTGCGCCGGCGGCGGACTCCATCACCTCGCGGACGGCGCTCCCGTCGCCGAGCATCGTGATCAGTACGTCCGCCCCCGCGACGGTCTCGGCGGGCGTCGCGCAGACGACGGCGCCGTGTTCGGCGAGCGGGAGCGCCTTGTCCTGCGTCCTGTTCCACACCCGGACGGTGAGGCCTGCGGACAGCAGGTTGCGCCCCATGCCCGCGCCCATGATCCCGGTACCCAGCAGTGCGATGGTGGTCATGCGGACCAGCGTAGGGGCGGCCGCGGCGGCGCCCCCCGCACCGCGCGGGCCCCCGGCGTGTTGGCGGCACGACCGCGCCGCCCGGCTCCGGGCGGCGCGATCGAGGGGGAGGCGTGGGGAGGTGCAGGGGCGGCTCAGTGGGCGGGCGTGACGTGCCGCGGCGTGGTGAGCACGACGGACGGGACGTGCTCGGCGGGCCGGTTGGCCATCAGCCGGGCGTACGCCAGCCGGAGCTCCGCACCGCGTACGGGCCGCCGGGCTGCCAGGGCCGACAGGTCGCCCGGGCACTGGAGCTCCCACCGGGGGAAGCGGCGGCGGTCGCCGGCCACCCGCGCGTTGGGCGCGAAGTAGAACATCGTGGTGTTCTCGTGCGGGTTGTGGGCGGAGCCCTCGAAGAGGAACTGGCCGGCCGACTCCAGTCCGTCGATCAGTCCGCCGATCACGTCTTCGTCGGGGGTCTCCAGGAACAGCCCCACGTGGTTCTCGAAACCGTGGGCGCGTTCCTGCGCGCCCACCTCGTCCCGGTAGCCGGGGCTGGTGGCGGGGAAGAGGAAGACCTCGACCTCGGGGCCGGGCGCGGGCGTGACCCGGAGCCGGGTCACCCACACCTCGACGTCGTCCGGAAGTCCGTGGCGCTCCACCAGGCGCCGTTTCACGAGGACGCTCGGTATTATCGCCGAAGCGGACCATCCCTTTTCCTCGAAGTGGTCGAGCGCGGAATCCGCGGTCTGCGGGAAGAGCAGCGTCGCGCAATGCGAGACAATGCAGCGGAAGCGTATTTCCCGTTTCAGTCCGCCCGGTATCCAGGGTGGCAGGAGATTGTCCAGGGAACTCTCGGACGCGTGGTGCGCGTAATCGACAGCATGCTGGAGGCGTTGGATGTCGCGCGCGTCGAATGCCACGTGTTGCATGTCGCAGCCTTTCTGTTGCCGACACCCGATTAAAGGCATGTCACCCGAGAGGAGGCGCGCAGTTGTAGGCTGGTCGGGTGAACGCGTCGGGGCTGTGCTGGGCCGATGCCGGGGCCGCGGTCGGCCCCGCTTGTGGCATCCGGCCGAGTGACGCATTTTCGGGAAGGGGTCCTTTCCCGGAAGGTGCGGAATATGCCGCCGTACAGCGGAAGAAATACCCCGAGGATTCTGGTCGCCGGAGCCGGAATAGGCGGTCTCACGGTGGCCCTCAGCCTCCATGCCGCGGGCTTCGACGACGTCCTCCTCGTGGAGGCCTGTCCCCGGCTCCGGCCCGTCGGCGCGGGCATCAACCTCCAGCCGGCCGCCGTACGGGAACTCACCGAACTCGGCCTGGGGGAAGCCCTCGACGCGGCGGCGGTGGCGACCTCCCGGCTCCAGTACCACCACCGCTACGGCGGCCTCATATGGTCGGAGCCGCGCGGCCGCGCCGCCGGCTACCACTGGCCGCAGTACTCGATCCACCGGGCACGGCTCCAGGAACTGCTGCTGGCCGCGGTGCACGAGCGGCTCGGCCCCGGCGCCGTCGTCACCGGCCGCCGCCTCACCGGGTACCGGCAGACCCGTACCGGGGGAGCGCCGGCCGTCCGGGCCCTCGCCGCCGGGGAGTCCACCCCGTACACCGGTGACCTGCTGATCGCGGCGGACGGCGTCAACTCGGCGGTGCGCGCCACCATGTACCCCGGAGAGGGCCCGCCGGTGTCCAACGGCATCTGCATGTGGCGGGGCGTCACCGAGGGACCGGCCTACCTCGACGCGCGGACGATGACGATCTTCGGCTGCAACTCCCGCGTGAAGGCCGTGGTCTACCCCGTCACCCGGCCCGACGCGGCCGGGCGCTGCCTGCTCAACTGGGTGGTCGAGACCCGCGGGGACAGCGGACCGCAGGACGGTGACCTGCCGGGCGGCGGTCCGTCGGGAGGCGCCCCGCCCCCGGCCGACTGGGACTCCGCCACCTCCCCGGACCTGGTCCTGGCCCATCTGGACGGCTGGCGGACCGGGTTCCTCGACCTGCACGGCGTCGTCGGCGCAGCGCCACGCATCCTCCGCTACCCGATGATCGACCGGGACCCGCTGCCCAGCTGGGTCGACGGCAGGGTGGTGCTGCTCGGCGACGCCGCCCACCCGATGTACCCGACCGGGTCCAACGGCGCCTCGCAGGCCATCGTGGACGCCCGGGTACTCGCGTACGAACTGGCCCACCACGACGTCGACGAGGCCCTCGCCCGCTACGACGCTGCCCGCCGCCCCGAGACCTCCCGGCTGCTGGCCGCGCACCGCCGTCTGGAGCCGGACCCGCTGCTCCATCAGGTGGAGGTCCTCGCCCCGAACGGCTTCTCCGACATTCGGGAAGTCCTACCAGCGCACAGACTGGCCGACATCAGGTCCTGCACGCGCCAGGTGACGGGCGTGGACGCGGCAGGGCTCAACGCACGTCCCTCGTGGAACGTCCCGGCACGAACGGCTCCGCTATGCGCCTGGTCCACGCCGCAGGGCTGACCTCCGCGGCCCTGCTGGCCGCCCTGCTCCCCGCGGCGGCGGCGTTCCCGACACCGTCCGCCTCCCGGTCGCCGTCCGCCGCGGCGGTCCCGGAGGAGTGCGGGCCGGAGCCGTCCGGGACCTGCGTCCGCTGGGGTCCGGAGCAGCGGCTCGGCGACGGGCGGGTGCGCGTCTACACGGAGTACGCGCACGACCGGCCCCGCGCCGTCGGCGTCGAGCTCTCCGCCGGCGCCCTCGACCGGCTGCCGTCCACCCCCACGGACGGCGAACACTGCCACGACGCGGACGGCGACGGGGTCCGCGACCCCGCCCACGAGTGCGTCGGCGGCCACGGCCGCGAGCTGGCGCTGCCCGCCACCCCCCCCGACCGGCCCGCGCTGCCCTTCGACTGGGTGCTGTTCAACTGGAACCCGCACGGGCACACCCCGCACGGCCGCTACGACGTCCCGCACTTCGACGTGCACTTCTACCTGGTGCCCCCGGAGGAGCGCGGGGCCATCCTGGTCGGCGGCTGCGCGCTGATGATCGACTGCGGCCAGCTGGCCACCGCCTCCCGGCCGGTGCCCGCCGCCCACCTGCCCGCCGGGTACCCCGCGTCCAGTCCGCAGACCGCGGAGGGCGCGATGGGCTCCCACCTGGACAGCCGGCCGCCGAGCACGGGGACCCTGGCCGGCCAGACGCTGATCTACGGGGCCTACGGCGGCCGGCTGATCTTCATCGAGCCCATGCTCACGAAGGTGTTCCTGGAGCGGCAGCGGACCGTGCCCGGACACCGGACCTGCGAGCCGGTGCCCCAGCCGGCCGTCTGGGCGACCCCCGGCTGGTACCCGACGCGCTACTGCACCGCGTACCGGCCCGAGACCGGCGCCCACACCGTCTCGCTCACGGACTTCGTCCGCAGCCCCCCGGACTCCGCGGCGGGCGGCGGCTGGTCGGCGCCGTACGGGGCCTGGCCGGCGGCACGCGCGCGGACGCGGTAGCCGCCGCCGGGGCCGCGCCTGCCCGTCAGGGCGCCGTGACCTCCAGGTGGTACGTGGTGTCCACCCAGAAGCCGTTGGTGGCCTCGGCCCGGATCTCCAGGACGTACTCGCCCGGGGTCAGCGGCGTGATGCCGCACCAGATCCCCCACGCGAACCGGCGCGTCAGGCCCGTCCGGAAGGGGGCCGCGAACTCCTGGAGGGCCAGGGGTATCCCGTTGAGCGTGGCCGAGGCCTCGGCCACCCCCATGGACTGCGGAACCTTGGAGTACTCCCGGGTGTGCTGCATGTTGAGCACCGGGAAGAACAGCGGCCGGTCGGACGGCACCGAGCAGCGGCGCACCACCTTGCCGCCGTACGTCCCCGCGAGGAACCACAGGTCCCTGGGCTGCTTCCAGTCGGCGAACTCGCCGGTCTCGTCCCGGACCGGGCTGACGTCGTCCGGCGCGGACAGCGCCCACTTCCACCAGCGGCCCGCGAGGCCCCCGCCCTCCTTGGCGCTCAGCGCCCACGTGCTGTCGGTCGATCCGGTGCCGCTCATGGCTCCCCTCCCTCACACGGCCCCGGGCGAACGGGGCACGTTTTGAACAGAGGGACCCTATCCGGCCGTGACCGGTCCTCCGGACGCGCATCCGCCCCGCACCCTCCGCGCACCCGCCGCGCCCCGCGGAACGGCGTACTCCGCCCGCCGCGGCGGTGCGGAACGGCCTACTCCCGCCCGCTGCCCCGCGCGTCGCGCGTCCGCGTCCGCGCCGCCCCTCCTACGGTTCCGGTATGTCAGACCTTCCGGCCGACCGGCCTGCGGCCGGGGTCCGCGACCCCTCGCCCGAGATGCTCGAAGCCCTGCGCGAACGGCTCAAGGAACGCATCTACGCGGCCATCACGATGCTGGCCGTCGTCGTCGGACTGGCCCAGAACCCGCACACCCGGCACGCCACGGCCGCGCTGTACGTGACGTGCACCGCCGTCGGACTGTGGCTGGCGACGCTGGTCGCCGACGCGCAGGCGCACCGCGTCGTCCACCAGCGCCTGCCCGACCGGCGGGAGGCGCAGCACTTCCTGTTCGTCAGCAGCCCCCTGCTCGGCAGCGCCGTGGGCCCGCTGGTCATGGTGGGCCTGTCGGCCGCCGGTGTGCTCGGGCTGGAAACGGCGCTGTGGGTGGCGGTCGGCGTGGACGTCGCCTCGCTCGCGGCCTGGGGGTACACCGGAGGCCGCCGCATGGGCGGCGGCCTCCTCGTGTCGGCCCTGGCGGGTCTGGTCGACGCGGCCATCGGCCTCGGGGTGGTGACGGTCAAGCTGGTCGCGGGTCACTGAGGGGCGGGCGCGGGCCGGAGTGACCGCGCTGCTCCCGACGCCGGGTCAGCAGGCGCGTACGGGCTTCAGGTTGTGCACGTAGCGGGCCGAGACCCAGCCGTTGACGTTCTGCAGCCGGTACCAGACCGGGTTGCCCTGCACCCAGCCTCCGCGCTTCTGGCAGTTGAGCAGGACCTTCTGGTGGGGCTTCAGCGTCTTGACCGTCTTCGAGTAGACGGTGGGCTTGCTGCGCACGTTCAGGCCGCTCTTGGAGAGGACCACGCCCTCGGGGTACCCGGCCTTGGCGGCGACGTGCCCGGAGTGCGGGGCACCGGCCGCCCGGCCGGACGGGGCCGCCTGGTCGGACGGGACCGACTGGTTGCCGGCCGCCCACCCCGCAGCCCCGAGCACGAGTCCGGCCGCCACCACGGGTGCCAATGCTGCCGTCTTCATCGTCATCGCTCCACTCCAGCCTCGTGTGCCCGGCCGGTGCACCGGCCGGGTCCGCCTGCCCGACTATCCGGTCCCGCCCCGCGCGCGCGGTGAGGACACGCGCGGGTAGGCCCGTACGGGGGAGCGCGGCCACCCGCGGCGGGCGGGGGGTGGCGCCGGCCGCCGGCGTGACTCAGTTCCGGAGGCTGCGCGCGCCGCGGCCCAGCCGGTCGCGCAGGAGTGCGCGCAGCGGGCCCGGGCTCTCGTAACCCACCCGGCGGGCCACGGCCGCCAGCGGCAGCGACGTCGTGCGCAGCAGGTGCTCGGCCTGCTCCACCCGGAGGTTCTGCACGAGGCGGATGGGGGAGCAGCCGAGGGTCCGGGTGACCGTGCGCTGGAGGGTGCGCTCGCTGACCCCGAGCGCCCGGGCGGCCTCGGCGATCGACAGCGGCCCGCCCATCCGCTCCCGCACCCACCGCTCGAACGCCGAGACCAGCGGGTCGTGTTCGGCGAGCGCGCTCGGGATCGCGTACGCGGCCTGGGCGGCCCGGTCGTCGACGACGAGGTAGCGCCGCACCAGGTCGGCGAGGGCGGGACTGCGCGTCCCGACGATCGCCAGCGCCAGGTCGAGGTGGCTGAACGCGGCGCCGGCGGTGGTGATCCCGTCGCTGGTCGTCACCATCCGGCTCTCGTCCACCTGCACCCGGCCGTACCGCTCCCGGAACACCGGCGCCAGCCACCAGCTCGTGGTGGCCCGCTGCCCGTCCAGCACCCCGGACTCGGCCAGCAGGAACGTTCCGGTACAGGCGGTGGCGAGCGGGGTGCGCCGCTCCCGGGCCCGTACCAGCGCCTGCCGCGCCTTCCGGTGACCGGCCGAGCCCACCAGCTCGACCAGGTCCTCCGGCCGGCGCTCCATCAGCGCGGGCACCACCAGAACGCCGGCGTCCTCGGCGGCCGCGAGGTCCTCGGTGTCGATCCGGTGGCCGAGGCCGGTGCGGACACGTCGCCGCACGCCGACCGTGCGGATGTCGAAGGGCGGGGGCGCGGCTCCGGCCAGCCGGCCGCGCAGGGCGTTGGCGGTGTGCAGGACGTCGAGAACCCCGGTCACCCCGGAGTCGAACGCCCCCTCCAGGACGAGTACGGCTGCCTTCACCCCGCCCACCCTAGCGGTCGTCCGGATGTCGGAATCCAGTCGCAAGGTGCCGGTTCCGACACTCCCGCGGCCGGGCCGGTGCTCCGTACGGTCGGGCCATGACCACGTACCAGACGATCACCACCGGCCCGGCGCGCACCCGTACCCACAGCTGGCAGCCGCGCCCCGAGGCCACGCCCGGACTCCTCGCCATGAGCGGCCTGGAGATCCTCCAGGCCGCGCTGAAGGGCGAGCTGCCCGCGGCCTCGATCATGAGCACGCTGGGGTTCCGGCTGACGGAGGTGGGCGAGGGCCGGGCGGTCTTCGAGGGCGACCCCGGTGACCACCTGCTCAACCCGATGGGCACGGTGCACGGTGGCTTCCTCGCCACGCTGCTGGACTCCGCGCTCGGCTCGGCCGTGATGACGCGCCTGCCCGCCGGCACCGCGTACACGACCGTCCAGCTGGGCGTGCACATGATCCGCCCCGTCCTGGCCGGCACCCCGTCCCTCCGCTGCGAGGGCGTGGCCCTCCACGTCGGCCGCACCACCGCCACCGCCGAGGCCCGCGTCACCGGCACCCACGACGGCAAGCTGTACGCCCACGGCACCACCACCTGCGCCGTCCTCCGCCTCTGACCCCGGGCCCCGCCCCGCCGCCGGGAACGCCCCCGCCGCCGCGCTGAGCGGGATCCGCTCCCCGGCCGCCGTCACCGGAGCCGGAGCGGCAGCGGCCCCGAGCGGCTAGCCGAGGGGCTCCGGTGGGGGTGTGGTGGTGGTCAGGCGGCGCAGGGTGGTCAGGGACGCGCGGAGGGTTTCGTCGTCCACGCCCGCGTTGAGGGCCACGCGGACGCCGAAGGCCGAGCGGGTGCGGCTCGGGGTGTATTCGTCGCCCGGCGACACGAGGACGCCGGCCTCCCGGGCGGCGGCGGCGAACTGGCCGGCCGACCACGGTTCCGGCAGCGGCAGCCACAGGTGGGGCGCCGAGGGGTCGGGGTCGACGCCGAGTCCCCCGAGGAGTTCGCGGGCCAGGGTGTTGCGCCGGCGGGTCGCCTCCGCCCGGGCCGCGGTGAGGACGCCGGCCGTGCCGCTCCGTACCCAGCGGGCCAGGATGTCGCCGAGCAGCGGCGGTGCCAGCCAGGTGGTGGCCCGGACGGCCGAGGCGAGCTCGGCGTGCGCCTCGCGGGGGGCGGCCAGGACGCCGATGCGCAGGCCCGGCGTGAGGACCTTCGCCGTGCTGGCGACGTGGCAGGTGCGGCCGGGCAGCAGCGCCGCCAGCGGTGCCGGGCGGGTGTCGGCCAGCGGACCCAGGGGGTCGTCCTCCAGGACCCAGACACCCGCCCGTTCGCACACCGCGGCGAGCGCCTCGCGCCGGTCGGCCGGCATGGTGCGGCCGGTCGGGTTGGCGAGGGTGGGCTGGAGGTGGACGAGGGCGACCGGTCCTGCCGTACAGGCCCGCGCGAGGGCGTCGGGCAGCATGCCGTGCCCGTCGCTCTCGACGGCGACCAGCGGTACGGAGAGCCGCCGGGCCGCGGCGATCAGGCCGGGGTTGGTGAGCGGGGTGGTCGCCACCGTGCCGCCCGCCCCGGCGAGGGCGAGCAGGGTGACGGTCAGGGCGTGCTGGGCCCCGGAGGTCAGCAGGACGCGCCCGGGTTCCGGTTGCCAGCCGGCGTGGGAGACCCAGGCCGCGGCGGCCTCGGTGTGGGCGGGCGAGTCGTGGCTCCGCTCGGTCGTCGCGACGGCGAGCAACGCGACCGGGTCGTCGGCCAGTCCGGCCAGCGCGGCGCCGAGCAGGGCGGCGGGCTCGACGCCGGGGGAGACCGGCGGGTGCAGGGAGGCCAGGTCCACCGCGCCGTGCTCGGCGCCGGCCAGGCCGAAGCCCGTGCGTACGAACGTCCCGCGCCCCACCTCCGAGGAGATGAGCCCGCGGCTCTCGGCCTCGGTGTACGCCCGCGCGATGGTGCCGACGGTCACCCCGAGGGCGCGGGCCAGCGCCCGCTGCGTGGGCAGCCGGTCGCCCGCGCGCAGCCGTCCGGCTGCGATGTCGCGGGCCAGGGCGTCGGCGAGGGCGCGGTAGGCGGGGCGGCCAGGGGCCGGCTCGCCGGGCAGCCAGGAGACCTCCGGGTGGGACATCGGGCCCTTCCTCTCGCGGCGGTGCCGCCGTCTGCGGCCGCTCGGACGGGCGGATTGCCCGGGATCGACACCCCTGGGCGGCCGGATTGACACCCAAGATTAGCGGCAGGATCGGTGCTCGCTCAGGCACAATCTGCGCCGGAAGGGCGATTGAACCCCTTCGAATGCACAATTGACACCCTTCATTGAGTCTCTCTAGGGTGTCAATCGTGAAACCCCACCCCATATGGCGCAGCCGCGGTTTCCGCGGCCTGTGGGCCTCGGTCGGCGTCAGCCTGGCCGGCACCCACGTCTCCGTGATCGCCCTGCCCCTCACCGCCCTCGGCGCGCTCGACGCCACCGCCGGCCAGGTCGCCCTGCTCGCCGCCGCGGCCACGGCGCCGTTCCTGATCCTCGGGCTCCCGGCCGGCGCCTGGGTCGACCGCCTGCCCCTGCGCCCGCTGATGATCCGCTGCGACGTGGTGCGCTTCCTGCTGCTGCTCAGCGTGCCGGTGGCGTACGCCCTGGACGTGCTCGGCCTCGCCCAGCTCTACGTCGTCGCCTTCGCCACGGGAGCCGCGGGCGTCCTCTTCGACGTCGCGGCCCTCTCCGTGCTGCCTTCGGTGGTGCAACGCGAGCACCTCGCCGTGGCCAACGGCCGCCTCGAAGCGGTCCGTGCCACCGCCCAGACCTCCGGCCCGGCGCTCGGCGGCTCGCTCGTCCAACTGCTCACCGCACCCGTCGCCGTGCTCGCGGACGCCCTCAGCTACCTCCTCTCGGCCGTCCTCCTGCGCGGGCTGCCCCCGCTGCCGCCACCGCCGGGCGCCGACCGGTCCGAGGGGCTGCTGCGCCAGGTCGGGGCCGGCCTGCGCTACTGCCTGACGCACCGCCACATCCGCCCGCTCGCCCTGTCAGCGGCCTGGGCGAACCTCTGCACGGAAGCCCTGCTGGCCGTGTTCGTCACCCACGCCGTGCGCGACCTGCACCTCGCGGCCGTCACCGTCGGCCTCGTCCTCGCCCTCTCCAACCTGGGCTACCTGGCCGGCTCGCTGGTCACCCCCTGGCTCAACGACCGCCTCGGCGTCGGCCGGACCATCGTCCTCAGCGCGCTCCTCCACGGCGGCTTCGTGCTGGTGGCCCTCGCCCCGGAGACGGCGACCTGGGCCTGGCTCACCGCCGGCCTCGCCCTCACCGCCGCGGGCGGCGGCATCTGGAACGTCGACGCGGTCACCCTCCGCCAGGCGGGCACGCCGCCGGAGATGCTGGCCCGGATGAACGCGACCAACCGGTTCCTCATCTGGGGCACGATGCCGCTCGGCGCGGCGGCCGGGGCGCTGCTGGCCGAGGTGTGGGACCTGCGCACGGCCGTCACCGTCGCCGCCCTGGCCCTGCCCTGCTGCGCCCTCCCGGTGCTCTTCTCGGCGGTGCGCCGGCTGAAGACGATGCCCCTCCGGCCCGATCCCGAGCCCGGTCCGGGTCCTGCTCCCTCTCCCGGCGGTGAGCCCGCCCCGGCCGCCGTGCGCCCCGCCTGATCCCGGGGCTCAGGGACTCCCGGACGCCCCGGCGCCGGGCGGCCCGAGGAGACGGCGCAGCCAGCGCGTGCGGGCGTCCCGGGCGTCACGCGTCAGGGCCGCGCGGGGGGCCAGGCCGTCGAAACCGTGGAACGCGCCCGGCCACACGTGCAGTTCGGCCCGGCCGCCGGCCCGCCAGAGCGCGTTCGCGTAGGCCACGCCCTCGTCGCGGAACATCTCGGCCGACCCGACCTCGACGTAGGCGGGCGGCAGCCCGGAGAGGTCCGTGGCGCGGGCGGGCGCCGCATACGGGGGCGGGTCCCCGGCATCGTGGAGGTCGCCCAGCAGCGCCCGCCAGACGGTCGTGTGGGAGGTCAGGTCCCACACGTCGCGGCCCGACAACTGCCGGGCGGAGTAGGTGGTGCCGCGGTCGTCCAGCATGGGGGAGAGCAGCAGCTGCCCCAGGGGTACGGGCCCGCCGCGGTCCCGGGTCAGCAGGGCCAGCGCCGCCGCGAGCCCCCCGCCGGCGCTCTTCCCGCCCAGAACGATCCGGTCCGCGTCGGCACCCAGCCCGGCCGCGTGCCCGGCGGCCCAGACGAGGCCGGCGTAACAGTCCTCCAGCGCCCCCGGGTACCGCGTGCGCGGCGCAAGCCGGTACTCGACGGAGACGACGGCCATTCCCAGCGGCAGGGCCCACTCCCGGAGCACCCGCGGCAGCACCGACCAGGCGTTGCCCATGACCATCGCTCCGCCGTGCAGGTAGTACAGCAGCGGCAGCGGGCCCGTGACCCCGGCCGGCCGCGCGCTGACGAGGGTCACCTCGGGCGCGCCCTGCGGCCCCGGCACGCGCAGCTCGGCCACCTCGAAGCGTCCGTCCGACCGCAGCTCCGCGGCCGTCGGCCGGGGCCGGCTCGCCGCGTCACGCTCCTGCCGGTCCCGAAGGTTGTCCGGCGTCACCGGCTCACGCGGCCCGCCCCGCCGCAAATGCGCCAGTACGGCGGCCAGTTCGGGGTCGAACGGCGGTACGGGCAGCTCCGCGGCCCCCTCCGTCCCGGCGCCCCGCCCCGTCGCCGCGGCCTCCCCTCCTTTTGCACCCGCCCCGCGTCCGTACTCCCCCCGCGGCGTACGACGGTCACCCATGCCCACCTCCGGCAGTACGGCCACGCCGGGGAGCCGGCACCGCGCGCTCCGGCCGCCGCACCGCCGTGGCTCCGGGCCCCCAGGCCCCCACACCCGTACGGCCCAGCCAACCACAGCGCGCGGCCCGCAGGGAGGTGACCGCCCGGGCCCGGCCCTCCCGACGCCCGACGGGTGATGTTCGTGCGGGTCGCCGTCCGCCGGGCCGGTCGTCGGGGGCACCCTGCCGATACTGCGGGGATGAGAGCCACCCGCCCGTCCTCCCTGCCGCGCCTCGCCGCGGCCACCGCGGTGACCGCGGTCAGCGCACTGCTCGCCCTCACCGTCCCGGCCACGGCCGCCGGCGGTGCGGGCGGCGGCGACGGAGGCGGCCACCGCCGTCCCTGCGCCGCCTCCCGGATCCCCGACCGCGGCCCCGCCCGCGACATCCTGCGGATCGCCGAGCAGGCCAAGGCCGAGATGGGCCTCAAGTCCGTGATCCTCAAGGTCACCGTGGACGGCCGCGAGGTGGTCACCTCCGCCATCGGCGAGTCGATGACGGGCGTCCCGGCCGACCCCGCCATGCACTTCCGCAACGGCAACATCGCCATCAGCTACATGGGCACGGCGCTCCTGCGCCTCGTCGACCAGGGCAAGGCCCGCCTCGACGACCCCGTCTCGCGCTGGCTGCCCGACGTACCGGACGCCGAGCGGATCACCCTGCGCATGCTGGCCGCCTCCACCACCGGGTTCGTCGACTACGTCCCGCTCCCCGAGTTCCAGCAGGCCGTCTACGGGAACCCGTTCCGCCAGTGGACGGCGCAGGAGCTGGTGGCCCTCTCGACGAGCAAGGACCGCTGGTACGACCCGGGCACCAACTGGAGCTACTCGCACGCCAACTTCGTCCTCCTCGGCGCCGCCCTGGAGAAGATCACCGGGACGCGGCTGGACATCCTGCTCAAGCGCCAGATCCTGGGCCCGCTCGGACTGCGCGAGACCCGCAACAGCTTCACGCCCGACATCCCGGCCCCCGTCCTGCACGCCTTCAACGACGACCGCGGGACGTACGAGGAGTCCACCTTCTGGAACCCCTCGTGGACCACCGCCCCCGGCGCCGTCGAGACCACCGACATCTGCGACCTGGCCCGCTCGGCCTCCGGCATCGGCGCCGGCGAGCTGCTCTCCCCGGCCTCGTACCAGCAGCTGCTGAACCCCGGGACGGTCGGCCTCGGCCACGCCACCGAGAAGTGCCCGGCCACGGTCTGCATCGCGCAGACCGAGAAGACCCACTACGGCATGGGCGTGCTCGTCCTCGGCGACTGGATCTCCCAGCACCCGCTGTTCTTCGGCTACTCCGCCTCCATGGCCTACCTGCCGTCCGAGCGGCTGTCCATCGCGGTGTCGACCACGCAGGGCCCCACGGCCGTGGACGGCCACAGCGCCCACACGATCGCCCAGCGCATCGCGGCGGACCTGGTACCCGAGCACCCCATCCCCGACTTCGGCTGACCGCCGCCCGTGCGGCGCACGGCGCGCGGCCGGGGGTGTCCCCGCCCGGCCCGCCCCGGCACGGCCCCCGCCCGCCCGGCCCTTCCCGCTTCGCCTCCACCCCCTCCGGGAGACACACCCGTGCCCACCCCTCCCCGTCCCGCTCCCGCGCCGCCTTCCGCCGGCGGCCGCCGCCTGCGCGCAGGGCTGTCCGCCACGGCCCTCGCCGCCGTCGCGCTCGGTACGCTGCTCCAGCCCGCCCAGGCGGCCGGCGGCGGACCCGACCCCGCGGGCGGCAAGCCGTACGACGACGCCCGCCTCCAGCGCCAGCTCGAGCAGCTCGTCGCCCAGGACGACGGACCTCCCGGCGTGATCGCCGCCCTCACCAAGGGCGGCCGCACGAAGACGTACACGGCCGGCGTGGGCGACATCGCCACCGGCCGCCCGCCGCGGCTCGACGACCACATGCGCGTCGCCAGCGTCGCCAAGGCGTACAGCGGGGCCGTCGCCCTCCGGCTCGTCGACCGGGGTGAGCTCTCCCTCGACGACACCATCGGCGAGGTGCTGCCCGACCAGCCCGCCGCCTGGCACGCCGTGACGCTGCGCCAGCTGCTCCAGCACACCAGCGGGCTGCCGGACTTCTCGGCGTCGCCGGAGTTCCGGGCGATCCTGATCGCCGACCCCCACCACGTCTTCGACTCGCGCAGGCTGCTCGACTTCGTGGCCGGCCGGCCGCTGCTCTTCGAGCCGGGCGCGCTGTACGAGTACTCCAACTCCGACAACATCGCCGTCGCCCTCATGGCCGAGGCCGTCACCGGCCGCCGCTACGAGGACCTGCTCAAGGAGCTCGTGTACCGCCCGCTGGGCCTGCGCCGGACCAGCCTCCCTGAGGGCTTCCGGCTCCCGCAGCCGTACATCCACGGCTACGACACCACCGTCGAGCCGCCGGAGGACGTCAGCGAGCTGTTCGGCACCTCCGGTTCCTGGGCGTCGGGCGGCATCGTCTCCACGCCCCGGGAGCTCGGCATCTTCATCCGCGCGTACGGCGGGCCCGCCCTGCTGTCGGAGAAGACCCGCAAGGAGCAGCTCACCTTCCGCCCCGGCGACTCCTCGGAACCGGCGGGCCCCGGCACCAACGCCGCAGGCCTGGCGATCTTCCAGTACACGACCCGCTGCGGCGTGCTGTACGGCCATACCGGCAACACCGCGGGCTACACGCAGCTCGCCGCCACCACGCCCGACGGCACCCGGTCGCTGACCTTCTCCATCAACACCCAGACCAGCAAGAGCAACAAGCCCGCCCTGCTGGCCCGGCTCCGCACGGTCCAGGAGAACTTCGCCTGCGCCCTGCTGAAGGGGCGCTGACCGTCAGGCTCCACCTCCGTCGCGACGCACCGGGGGCCGGTCCCGCCGGGCCCCGGCCGCACGGCGGTGCGTCTTGACGGAGCAGGGGGGTTCGGCGAGCGTGACAGGAGGCCGCGCCCGCCCGCCGGGCGCACCGGACCGGAGGTTCCCCCGTGGGCGAGAACAAACGCCGGATGCTGGCCGGTGACTGGTACCTGCCGGACGACCCCGAACTCGCCGCCGAGGCCCGCCGCGCCGCCGAGCTGTGCGCCGCGTACAACGCGCCGGGTCCACCGCCGCCCGAGCGGCGCGACGCCCTCCTGCGGGAGCTGCTCGGCTCGGTCGGCGAAGGCGTCCGCATCCGGCCGCCGTTCCACTGCGACTTCGGCCGGCTGATCCGGATCGGCGCCGGTACGTTCGTCAACTTCGGCGCCGTCTTCCTCGACACCGCTCCGATCACCCTCGGCGAAGACGTCCAGCTCGGCCCGTACGTCCAGCTCCTCACCCCCGCCCACCCGCTGGAGGCCGGGCGCAGGCGGGCCGGCTGGGAACGCGGCCTGCCCGTCACCCTGGGCGACAACGTCTGGCTGGGCGGCGGAGTGGTCGTCTGCCCCGGTGTCACGATCGGCGAGAACACCGTGGTCGGCGCCGGGTCCGTCGTCGTCAGGGACCTTCCGCCGGGAGTGCTGGCCGTGGGGAATCCGGCGCGGGTCGTCCGGACGCTCGATCCCGACGAGGAGAAAAGCCCCTGACGAGCAGCCACAGGGCGAGCGCCATCTCGTTCACCGCCAGCGGCACGACGAGCACGGCGTGCAGGGGAGAGGTGAGCCCGAGCGCGCCGAACAGGACGAGAACGGCGTCGGCCAGGTACGGCACCACGGCGACCAGGGCCCACACGGGCAGGGCCCGGGGCACGAGGGACGACCGCAGCAGGCCGCGGTTGAGCAGGACCACGCTCAGGCAGAAGAAGAAGGAACTCGCCGGGTACCCCCACACCCCGTACGTACCCGTCCACGCGGACACCGCGCGGAGTCCCTCGTCCGCGCCACCCGCCGTGGCGGTCTCCACGGTCCCGGCTGCCTCCGCGGCCGCCCGGCCGGCGGCCACGAGAGCCAACGGCCCGACCGCCCCCGGCAGTACGAGGACGACCTCGACCGTCCTGGCGACGACGTAGCCCAGTGCCGTGGCCTCGCCGCCGTCCTCCTTCAGCACGGGGAACAGCAGCGGCGGGATCATGGCGATGGCACCGGCCATCACCAGCACCAGCAGCGCGCCGGCCGTCGTGGCCGGGGCCCCGCCCACCACCTGCTCCCGGGCCGGATCCGTGCCGGGTTCCCCCAGGAACGCCAGGCCGGCCGCGCCCGCGACGGTGGCGATGACGAAAAGGGCCCCGACGGCTCGTGCCGTTGTCCGCCTCTGCATACCCTGGCTCCTGTCGGTCCACGGCCCGCCGGCCGCCTGTCCCCCCACCGTCCACCGGGCCGGTGTGCTGAGGGCGTGCGGGCGGTGTGCGGGTGGGCTGCGGGTGGTCTGCGGGCGGTGTCGGGCGGGGCGGGGGCGGTCCTGTGGTGCGGATCCGGTTGCTGGGCGGCGTCGGTGCCGAGACCGACGACGGCCGTCCGCTCGACGTCGGAACGGCCAGGACCCGGACCCTGCTGGCCGCCCTCGCGCTGTCGGCCGGCACACCCGTACCGGTCACCCGGCTCATCGACCTGGTCTGGGCCGACGACCCGCCGGGCACCGGAGCGAAGGCGCTCCAGTGGCACGTCGCCCGGCTGCGCGCGGGGCTGGGCGCCGACGCCGTCGTCCGTACCGGTGCCGCGTACCGCCTCGACGTGCCGCCCGAGGCGGTCGACGTCGCCCGCTTCCGGCGGCACCTGCGCGCGGGCGACCCGGCCGCCGCCCTGGCCGAGTGGACGGGAGTGCCGCTGGCGGGCCTCGACGCGCCCGGCCTGGCCGCGGCCGTGGACGGCCTGACGGAGCAGTGGCTCGGCGCGGTCGAGGCCGACCTGGTACGCCGGGTGGACGCCGACCCGTACGAGGCGGTGGCCGCGCTGACGGAGCTGGCCGGCCGGTACCCGCTGCGCGAGGGGCTCTGGGCGCTGCTGATGACCGCACTGGCCCGCACCGGACGGCGGGCCGACGCCCTCGCCGCGTACCGGGGCGCCCGGCGGCACCTCGTCGGAGAAGTCGGCATCGAACCGGGCCCGCGACTGCGCGAGCTGGAGGCCCGGATCCTGAAGGAGGAGGAACCTCCGGAGGGGCCGCCCCCCGAGGCGCCCGCGGCCCCGCCAACTCCCCTCCCCCCTGAGCCGGTCGTGGGCGGAGTGGGCACGACGGGCAACCTGCCGCGCGCCCTCGGACCCCTCGTGGGCCGGGACGTGTGCCTCCGCGCCGTCGGCGAAGCCCTGGCCGACGCTCCCGTGGTCACGCTGGTGGGCCCCGGCGGCATCGGCAAGACCCGGCTGGCCCTGGCAGCCGCGCGCCGGGCGGCCGGCGCCGACTGCGCCGGACCCGCGTGGTACGTCGAGCTGGCCGAGGTCGCCTCGCCCGACGACGTGCCGCGCGCCGTGGCCGACGCGCTCGGTGCCGCGCAGCACGCCGGGCGGAACCTCACCGACGCGGTCGTCGCGGCCCTCGGGTCCGGCCCTGGGCTCCTCCTCGTGGACAACTGCGAGCACGTGCTCGACGGCGCGGCCCGGCTCGTCAGGACCGTCGCGGAGCGCTGCGCCGGGGTACGGGTGCTGGCGACCTCCCGCGAACGGCTGGACATCGAGGGCGAACAGGTGCTGGTCGTGCCCCCGTTGGAGGCAGGCGCGGGGGCCGAGCTGTTCCACGCACGGGCCCTGGCCGCGGACCGGACGTACGCGCGGGCCGCGCACGAGGAGGCCGCGGCGGAACTGTGCCGCGGCCTCGACGGCGTACCGCTGGCCATCGAGCTTGCGGCCGCCCGGGTCCGGAGCCACCCACCGGCGGCCCTGCTGGAGCGCGTCCACGACCAGCTCCGTACGACCGGGGCACGCCGTACCGGGCCGGCCCGGCACCGGAGCCTGGGGGCGGCGGTCGAATGGTCGTACCGCCTGCTGACGCCACCGGAACAGGAGCTGTGGCGAGGGCTGTCGGTCTTCAGCGGCCCGTTCGGCGCCGGCGCGGCGACGGCGGTGACCGCGGTGACGGCCGGTGAAGAGCCCGCCCGTGATACGGACACCGCCACCGCCACCGCCACCGCCACCGCCACCGCCACCGACATCGACATCGACATCGACACCGACCTGGACGCGGCGCTCGGCGGCCTCGTCGACCGGTCGCTGGTCAGCGCGGAGCCCGGGCCCTTCGGCCCCCGCTTCAGGCTCCTCGAACCGCTGCGCCAGTTCGCCGCGGCCGAACTGCGCCGCCACGGCGGCACCGAGACCGCCGCCGGCCGCCACGCCCGCTGGTGCGTCCACCGCGTCACGCGCGACGGCGCCCTGCTCACCGGCCCGCGCGAGGCCGAGGGCGTCGCACGCCTGCGGGAGCTGTGGCCGAACCTGCGCGGCGCGGTCGCCCGGGCCTGCGCGGCCGGAGACGTGCCGCTCGCCGACGCGCTGGTACGGCCGGTCGCGACGGAACTGGCGCTGCGGGGCCACCAGGAGATCGGCGAGTGGGCCGAACGCATCCTCGCCCTGCTCCCGGACCCCCTCCCGCCGCGGGACACCGGCCTGCGGGACTTCTGGTTCCTCTGGGCGGCCGAACGCCACGTCCAGAGCGGCGACCCCGCCGGCTACGCAGCACTGGCGGCCCGGCTCGGCCACCCGGGTGCCCCCGACGGCCCGGACCGCCCGCTGGCCCGCTACGTCCGCGCGTACGCCGACGGGGACGGCGGCGGCGTGGTGCGCCTGCTCCCGGCGGCCGCGGCCGACCTGCGCCACCAGGGCGAGCCGTTCACGGCCTCGTACCTCGAACTCAACGCCGCCGGGACGATGCTGGGCGCCGGGCGGTTCGACCGGGTCGACCGGAGCGCCTCCGCCCTGGCCGCCCGGTTCCTGGCGGAGGGCCCGCCGACCCTCGGGCACTGGGCGCTCCAGACCCTCGGCTACTCCGCGGCGCTCCAGGGCCGGGCCGCCGACGCCGAGCGGCACCTCGACGCCGCGGCGGCCGTCGACGTCCCCGAGGGATCCCTCTCCGCCGACCGGGTGGTCAAGGCGCGCACGGCGTTCCGCCGCGGCCACCGGACCGAGGCCTTCCGGCTGCTCCTCGCCTACATCGACGAACTCACCACCACCGGCAACGTGGTCGCCGCCGCCGTGGTCGGCATCGAGTTCGTCGGCATGATGGCCGCCTCGGACCGCCCCGCCGAGGCCGCGCACGTCCTGGCGTACCTGGAAGCGCGGAACGCCTTCGCCGCCCGCGCCGCCCGCACCCTCTCCACCCCCGTCCCCCGCGCCCCCACCACCCCGCCCCTGACCGACCGCGAGGCCCTCACGTACATGTCCGCCACCCTCACCCACCTCACCCGGCCGTGACCCGGGGCGGTCGGAAGCCGGGCGGGGGCCGGGCGGGACCGGGCAAGGGGCCGGTCGGTCGGTGGTGGCCCCGGCTGAAAAGGGCTTAACGAGCGAATGCCGTGCGTGGTTTCACGCTCCGTATGGAGAATCCCCCTACTCTGTCACGCTGAGTGAGGATTCCGGTGTTCGTGCACGTCATGAGGGAGCCGCATCGTCATGCCCATGTTGCTGATCAAAGGTTCGTACCACATCCTCAACGGCCGGTCGGACGGGGACACCATCCACTTCAAGCCGGACAAGAAGGAGGAGTGGGCCCTCGTCCCCGGCCCCCACAAGGTCGAGCACAACACGGCCGGCAAGGGCAGGCTGCGGCTGGACGCCGTCGACACGCTGGAGACCCACTACACGCGCAACGGCAACCCCGAGGTCCACCAGCCGCTGCTGCACGCCCGCGCCGCGCGGGACGAGCTGACGGACTGGCTCGGCTTCACCACCGTCGACCGCGCGCCGGACGAGACCGTCACCGCGGCGACCCCGCTGACCCGGCCCGGCTGGATCCTCACCCGCGGCGCGGGCCGCGACAAGCGCTGCATCGCGCTCGCCGGCAGGGGCACGCCCCCGGGTACCAGCGGCACGCAGATCAACGTCGACGAGGCGCTGCTGCGCACCACGTTCAACCACCACATCCTCAAGGAGGGCCTGGCCTACCCGACGTACTACACCAGCCTCTTCCCCGACCTGCGCGACGAGCTGACCACCGCGGTGGGGCTGGCGAAGGCGGCCGGCAAGGGCCTGTGGCAGGACGACGACACGCTCGGCGGCGCGGCCGTCACCGGCATCGACTCCCTCCAGGACCACGCGGTGATCCTGCCCAAGCTGTTCCGGCGGCTGGTGGACTACCTGTACCTCGGCGACCCCGACAACGCGGACCTGACCGGCTTCCCTGCCTTCCTCGACGCTGCCGCGGACGAGTTCTGGATCATCTCCACCGGACACCCCACCACCGGCCTGGACGCCATCGTCGAGGTCGTCGACAGCAAGGTGCGGATGACCCGCCCGCCCGAGGACCTCGTCTTCGTCGAGAACTGAACGAGGAGCCCCCATGACCCCCGCCGCTGACTTCCGCGCCCTGTCCGAGCTCCTGACCGGCGAATCGCCGCTCGACCAGGCCACCGCCGACGCGCACCGCACCCGCCTCGAAGCACACTACGCGGCAGCGCTCACCCGCCTGATCGACACCTACCGCAGTGTCTCCGCCGAGCCCGATCCGGGGGCGGCACTGTTCGCCGCCCTCAACGCCGATCCCGAGCTGGCCCGGGTCGCCCGCGAGACCCTCGCCATCTGGTACACCGCCCAGTTCAACCGTCCCGACAACACCCAGGCCGGCCCCGAGTCACCCGCCCGCTATCGCGAGGCGCTGGTCTGGAACGTCATCAAGGCGCACCCGCTCTCCGCCGCGCCCGTACCGGGCGGATACGGCCACTGGGCCCAGCACCCCTGAACCGAGGACACACCCGTATGGACACCACCCCCTCCTACGACGTCGTCATCGTCGGTGCCGGCGTGGCCGGCGCGCTCGCCGCCTGCCGGATCAAGGAAGCCAAGCCCCGGGCCCGCGTCCTCCTCGTCGACGCCGGCGACAACGCCATCGACGCAGCCCAGCGCGCCGCGTTCGTCGACGCCTACCAGCTCTCCGCCTCCAAGAACGTGCCCTCGCCCTACGCGGCCCTGCGGAACAACAAGGACGCCTACGCCCCCTCCTCCGACGGCGTCGGCGACCCCGTCGCCATGAACCGCTACTACGTCGAGACCGGCCCCGACCTGTACAAGAGCGGCTTCCAGCGCATGGTCGGCGGCAGCACCTGGGCCTGGCGCGGCAACAGCCCCCGCTTCCTGCCCAGCGACTTCGAGATGAAGACCCGCTTCGGCGTCGCGGTGGACTGGCCCCTGACGTACGCCGACCTCGAACCCTTCTACGCGCAGGCCGAGAACGAACTCGGGGTCTCGGGCAACCGCGCCGAATGGGAGACCGCCACCCCGCGCAGCACCGACTTCCCGATGCCCGGCATCGTCGCCAGCTACGGCGACGAACTCGTACGGTCCGCCCTGGCCTCCCTCACGGAGATCGACGAGGTGCCCCTCACCGTCGTCACCACCCCGCAGGCCCGCAACACGCGCGACTACCAGGGCCGGCCCGCCTGCCAGGGCAACTCCAGCTGCATTCCCGTCTGCCCCTCCGGCGCCAAGTACGACGCCTCCGTCCACGTCCGGCGGGCCCGTGACGAACTCGGCGTCGAGGTGCGCACCGGATGCACCGTCACCCGCCTCGCGCCGCGGCCCGGCACGGCGTCGCCGACGGTCGTCTTCCGCGACTGGACCACCACCGACCGCACGGAGCAGCAGGTCCACGGCACCCACGTGGTCCTCGCCCTGAACGCGATCGAGACGCCGAAGCTCTGGCTGATCTCCGGCCTGGACAACCGCAGCGACCAGGTCGGCCGCAACCTCATGGACCACCTCGCCGAGGAGGTCGTCGGCCTCTTCGGGCAGCCCGTCTTCCCCTTCCGCGGCCCCCAGTCGACGCTCAGCATCGAGACCTTCCGCGACGGCGACTGGCGGCGCACCACCGGCGCGTTCCGCATGACCATCGGCAACGACGGCTGGGGCCGCTTCGAATCCCCCGGCGCCGCCCTCGACAAGCTCATGTGGGACCCGGCCGCCAGGCGCCTGAAGCACTACGGCGACGACCTCCGGCACAGGCTCGCCGAGCGCGTCACCCGCATGATGCGGATCGGCTACTCCACCGAGCAACTCCCGGACCCCGCCAACCGCGTCACCCTCTCCGACCAGCGCGACGGACTGGACGTCCCGCGCCCCAAGATCGCCTTCAGGATCGACGACTACTCCAAGCGCGCCCTCGCCTACGGGCACTCCGTCGCACGCCGCATCTGGGAGCACCTGGAGCACACCGCCGGCGCCGAGGAAGTCGAGCCGCTCCAGCCGACGCTGAAGTACAACGGCGCCGGACACCCCATGGGCACTACCCGCATGGGCACCGACCGGGGCACCTCCGTCGTCGACGCCGACGGCCGCTCCCACGCCCACCCCTGCCTCTGGGTCGTCGGCAACTCCGTCTTCCCCACGGGCAGCACCGCCAACCCCACCCTCACCCTCGCCGCGCTCACCCTGCGCACGGCCGACAAGCTCGCCGCGAGCCTGTGACCGCACACCGGCCATGACCGTCACCACGCGCCTGCTCATCGCCCGCCACGGACAGGCCCGGTGCAACGTCGAGGGCCGCGTCGGCGGACCGGAGACCTGCACCGGGCTCACCGACCTCGGCCGGCACCAGATCGAACGCCTGGCCGGCCGGCTCGCCGCCGCCCAGCACACCGAGGACCGCATCGACGCCGTCTGCGCCGGCCCCCGCCGCCGCCTCCAGGAGAGCGGCCGGATCCTGGCGGCGGCCCTCGGCCTCCCCCTCTTCACCGACCCGGGCCTCGACGGCCCCCGGCACGGCGAAGCGGACGGCATGCCCTGGCGCGAGGTCGAAACGGCCTTCGGGGGTCCCCCGCAGACCCACCCGGACCGCCCGTACGCCCCCGGCGCGGAACCCTGGAACAGCTACCTCACCCGGGCCACCCGCCACCTGACGGGCCTCCTCGAACGCCACGACGGCCGGCACGTCCTGCTGGCCGCACACGGAGAAACCGTGCACGCGGCGTGCCACCTCCTCCTCGGCATCCCGGTGAGCCGGAGCCCGGCCATCGGCTTCGGCACCTCCCACGCGGGCCTCACCCGCTTCGAACGACACCGCGACGACCACGACAACACCCGCTGGATCCTCGCCACCCTCAACGACACCGCCCACCTGGAAGGGCCCGGCCGGTGAGGGAGGCGCTCAGCCGGCGTCGCCTGCCGGTGGTCCGGCGTCCTGACGCGTGGGCGCCTCACGGAGGCCGGCCGCCGCGGCGTTGCGGATGCGCCGGGTGCGGCCGTGGACCGCGAGGAACGCGAGGGCGCGGGGCGAGCGGGACTCGGCGGACACCTTGCGCTGGAGCCAGTCGGAAGCCCCGTCCAGGTCCTCCGTGCTCCACGCCCTGGCGAGGGTGACCGAACGGAGGAGGTCCCACTCGCGCAGGCGCCGGGTCAGGAGGGGGTCCCCGTCGACGGCTCCGGCCATCGACGCGGACCACTCGTCGAAGCCCGGGTCCGGCAGCAGGCCGGCCGCCCTGCGGTCCAGGTGGCGCAGGACGGCCGAGCGGGCCATCACCGGGTCCGGGTCGGCCAGCACCTCCCGTACCGTGCCGGCTTCGTCGTCTGGCCGCGTCGCCCCGAGGGATCGGAGGTGGGCCGCGAACCTCAGGTGCTCGGCGGGTTCGTCGTCGGGCTCGTCGGGCTCGTCGGGTGCGTCGGGTGCGGTGGGGCCTGGGTCGGCGGTACGGCTCATGGGTCCGATCCTCGCGGCCGGGCGCCGCTCCGCCAAGGCGATTACGGGGTCGCCGGCGGCCGCCGCGGCCGGGTCATTCCCCGCGCCAGATACGTCGGTACGCCTCCTGGTAGCCCGGCGGGTCCCAGGACGTGGCGCCGCCGCTGTTCGCAGCCGTCACCACGTGGACGGGCGCCACGTAGCCGCTGGGCGGGCGGCCGGCGAAGGCGCGGTTGAGCTCGTCGACGGTCTGCCAGCCCTGCTGGGCCAGCGGTTCCGGCACCGTGGCGGCCTGGTACGCGCGGCTGTTGATCCGCTGGAACGCCGACGGGTCGCCGTCGCCCGCCCCGATGTTCACCGGCGGCCCCTCGCCCGGCAGCCCCGCGGCCCGCAACGCCGGAGCCGCGTCGGCGAAGTACAGGTCGTTGATCGCCACGGAGTGCGTCCACCGGTCCCCGAAGCGGGCGAGCAGCGAGGAGACCTCCTGCGGGGTGCGCTGGGTGGCGTCCGGGATGGGGATGTTCTCGGTCGCCAGCAGCCGGACCCCCGGGCAGTCCGCCAGCCGCCGCTTGATCAGCTCGGACTTGTTGCGGGCGAAGGGGATGGAGTCGTCGGTGAAGACGACGACCCCGCCGCCGCCCCCGGACTCCGCGATCACCCAGTCCGCGCTGATCCGCGCCACCTCGGCCACCCGCGTCGTGACGTTGGTGAAGAGCGCTGGCCGCGTGCTCGGTCCGGGGGTGCTGACGGCGTGCCAGCCGACCACCGGGATCCCCGCCGCCCCGGCGCGCGCCAGCTGCCGGGCCGTCAGCTGCGGATCGAAGCCGCCGATCACGATGCCCGAGGGCCGCAGCGTCACCGCCTGACTGAGCGCGGCCTGGATGCCCGCCGGGGTGCCCTCCCCGTCGATCACCCGGACCTGCCAGCCTGCGACCGCCGCGGCCTGCCTGACCCCGGCCGCCACGCCGGCCACCCCGGGGTTGGTCATGGTCTGCGCCACGTACACGAGGCGCTTGCCCGGTGCCGCCGGGGGCCCGGTCGTGGGACCGGTCCAGGCGGCGTCCGTACGCTCCGCCCGCGCCACGGCCGCCTTCGCCGCCGCGAGCACCGCCGGGCAGCCCGCGGCCCGTCGGGAGGCGTCGGAGTCCGGGCCGCGGGACGTGCCACCGCCCCCGCAGCCCGCCACCAGTGCGGCGGTGGCCACGGCGGCGACGGCGGCCCGGCGGCCCACCGGAACGAGGGCGCTGCGGTTCGGGTTCACGGTGCTCCTTGCCGGGGTTGCGCCGGGGGCGGGGGTGCGGCAGGGGCCGCCGGGACGTCCGGCGCCCGGCTGCGGAGCCGCCGCCGGGCCGCGTAACCGGCCAGCCCGACCGCCAGCAGCAGCGTGGCGC
The DNA here is from genome assembly GCF_044759445.1 of Streptomyces sp. NPDC101118. Classification (NCBI taxonomy): domain Bacteria; kingdom Bacillati; phylum Actinomycetota; class Actinomycetes; order Kitasatosporales; family Streptomycetaceae; genus Streptomyces; species Streptomyces sp. NPDC101118. The sequence goes on from NZ_JBIVZG010000012.1 coordinate 63,494, forward strand.
CGTTGAAGAGCGGTGTCGCCCAGAACTGCGCCCCGAGCTGGCCGATCCCTGCGAGCCCCACGGCCAGCAGGGTGACGGCCACCAGCGTCCCGAGCGCGTTCGCGCGGCCGGGCCTGACCGTCGTGGAACCGAGCAGCGCGCCGACGAACGCCGGCAGCAGGTAGTCCAGGCCCACGCTCGGGCTGCCGATCTGCTGCTGCGCGGCGAGCAGCACCCCCGCGACGCCCACCACCAGGCCGGACGCGGTGAAGGCGTAGACCGAGTACCTGCGGGTGGGGATGCCGAGGATGCGGGCGGCGCGCGGGCTGGAGCCCACGACGTACAGGTACCGGCCCAGCGGGAGCCGCTCCAGTGCCACCCAGATCACGAGCGTGGCCGCCAGGACGTAGTACGCCGGCACCGGCAGACCGAGGAGGTCCGCGTCGTACAGGGCGGTGAAGGCGGGCGGCAGGCCGTCCGGGCCCGGCACGATCCGGCCGCCGTCGGTGAGCCATCCCGTGAGCGCGTACATGATGCTGCCGGTGCCGAGGGTGGCGATCAGGGAGTCGATCCGGGCGAACTCGACCACCACCCCGTTCAGGGCGCCGACCAGCGCGCCCCCGCCGACCACGGCGAGGCAGGCCAGGGGCCACGGCGTGCCCTCGACCACGATCAGGTGCATCACCAGTACGTGCGCCAGGCCCAGCCCGTAGCCGATGGACAGGTCGAACTTGCCGGCGGCGATGGGGACCGTCGCGCCCAGCGCGAGGAGCGCGGGGATCGACTGGTTGGACAGGATGGAGGAGACGTTGTCGCGGGTCGGGAAGGTGTCAGGCAGGGCCACGGAGAAGGCGGCGAAGAGCAGGGCCGTCAGCGCCAGCAGGCCGTAGCTGCCGATGAGGTGGTGCCCGCGCGGCGACCAGCGGGTCACGGGCCGGTGTCTCCGGTGATCGCGGGCATGGCCGACGCCGCGCGGGTCAGCGCGGCGGGCGTCAGCGCCGCCCCCGCCAGCTCCACCGCGACCGCCCCGCGCACGAACACCAGCGCCCGGTGGCAGAGGTCCGCGACCTCCTCGAAGTCGGTGGACACCAGCAGCACCGCCAGACCGTCCGCGGCCGCCTCGTCCAGCAGCCGGTGCACGGACGCCTTGGCGCCCACGTCCACGCTGGCGGTCGGTTCCTCCAGGATCAGCAGCCGCAGCCGCCCGCGCAGCCACCGGCCCACGACGACCTTCTGCTGGTTGCCGCCGGACAGCGTGGCGAACGGCACCTCGCCGTCGCGGGGCCGCACCGTGAAGCGGTCGATCAGCGCCGCCGCCTCGCGCCGCTCCCGCTGCGGGGACAGCCACCGCCAGGCCGGCACCCCGGCCGCCCTGGGGTTGGCCAGGAAGTTCTCCCGGACCGTCAGGTCGGGTGCAGAGCCCTCCTCCTGACGGTTGACGGCCACGAAGCCGACCCCCCGGCCCACGGCGGCGGCCACGGAGCGCGGGTCGTACGGCCGGCCGTCGAGCAGCGCCCGCCCGCCGCGCCGCGGGAGCGCACCGGCGAGCGCGCGCCCGAGGTGCATGTGGCCGGCGCCGGTCAGGCCCACCATGCCGAGGATCTCCCCGGGAGCCAGTTCCAGGCTGACGGGCCCGGTGCGTCCGGTCCGTACGGCGTCCAGGCGGAGTACGGGCCGCCGGCCGGCCGGCACGGCGCCCACGGGACCCCGCCCGGCCGCCGGTCCACCGGCGGCTGCCCGCCCGGCCGGCATCCCGCCCGCGATGTCCCGGACCAGCCGGTCGGGCCCGTACCCGGCCAGCGGTCCCCGGCTGACCAGCCGTCCGTCGCGCAGCACGGCGAAGGCGTCGGCGACCCGGTACACCTCGTCGAGCCGGTGGCTGACGTACAGGACTCCGTGCCCCCGGTCGCGCAGCGCGTGCAGGACGCCGAAGAGCCGGGCGCAGTCGGCGGCGGGCAGCGTGGCGGTCGGCTCGTCGAGGACGAACAGCTCGGCCCGGCGCGCGAGCGCGCGGGCGATGGCGACCAGGGAGCGTTCGGCGGGGGCGAGGTCCGCGATCCGCGCCTCGGGGTCGAGGTGGCCGGCGACGATGCCCAGGGCCCCGGCACAGCGCTCCCGGGTGCGCCGCCAGGAGATCAGACCGCGGCGGCGGGCGTACCCCGTGCCCAGGGCGATGTTCTCGGCGACCGTCATCCACTCCACCAGCCCCAGGTCCTGGTGGATGAAGGACATCCGCGCGGTGGCGGCCTCCGATCCGAGCGGGTGTCCCGCCACCGTCACCTCGCCCGCGTCCGCCCGGTGGACCCCGGCCAGCACCTTGATGAAGGTGGACTTCCCGGCGCCGTTGGGCCCGAGCAGGGCCAGCACGCTGCCGCGGTGCACGTCGAGGCTGACCGCGTCGAGCGCCACCGTGCCGCCGAAGCGCTTGCCGAGCCCCCTCGTCCGCACGAGCGGTTCCGCGCCGGCGGGCCCGGGCGGGCGGCCCGGCGGGGTGTCGGAAGGGTCAGGGGCGTCGGTCACGGGACGTCTCCGGGGCCGGTCTCGGATCTGCCTGGGGGAGTGCGGGACAGGGAGATGCTACTGGCCGTTCCCGTACATTCCGGGATGGAAGGGGCGTCAGGCGGCGTCCAGGGCGCATTCGGCCCAGATGACCTTGCCGCGCGGCGTGTAACGGGTGCCCCAGGACTGGGCCAGCTGGGCGACCAGGAACAGGCCGCGCCCGCCTTCGTCCGTGGTCGCGGCCCGCCGCAGGTGCGGGGCGGTGCTGCTGCCGTCCGCGACCTCGCAGATCAGGGTGCGGTCGCGGATCAGCCGCACCTGGATGGGCTCGGTGCCGTAGCGCATCGCGTTGGTGACCAGCTCGCTCAGCATCAGCTCGGCGGCGAAGCCCAGTTCCTCCAGGCCCCATTCGGCGAGCCGGGCGGTGACGGCGGTCCGGACGTCGCAGACGCGCGCCGGGTCGGCCGGCACGTCCCAGGCGGCGATCCGGTCCGCGGGCAGGGTGTGCGTACGGGCCACGAGCAGGGCGATGTCGTCCGCGGGGTGCTGGGGCGCCATGTCGTCCATGACCGCCCGGCAGGTGTCCTCGGGGGTCCGGCCCGGGTGGGCGAGTACGGACCGCAGCCGGTCCAGGGCCAGGTCGACGTCCTGGCGGCGGCCCTCCACGAGCCCGTCGGTGTACAGGACCAGGGTGCTGTCCTCGGGGAGTTCGAACTCGGCCGTCTCGAAGGGCAGTCCGCCCAGGCCCAGGGGAGGCCCGGCCGGCAGGTCGGGGAAGGTCACGCTGCCGTCGGGGCGGACGAGCGCGGGCGGGAGGTGGCCGGCCCGCGCCATGGTGCACTGCCGGGTGGTGGGGTCGTAGACGGCGTACAGGCAGGTGGCGCCGGCGATGCCGGTGCTGCCGGTGGCGGGGTCGTCGCCCTCCTCGCGGTCCAGACGGACGAGGAGGTTGTCGAGGTGGGTGAGGAGCTCGTCGGGGGCGAGTTCGAGCTCGGCGTACGTGCGTGCCGCGGTCCGCAGCCGGCCCATGGTGGCCGCGGCGTGCAGGCCGTGGCCGACGACGTCGCCGACGAGCAGGGCGACCCGGGCGCCGGACAGGGGGATGACGTCGAACCAGTCGCCGCCCACTCCGGATTCGGCCGGCAGGTAGCGGTGCGCGACCTCGACGGCGCCCTGCTCGGGGAGGCCCCGCGGGAGCAGGCTGCGCTGGAGCGCCAGGGCGAGGTTGTGCTCCCGCGTGTACCGGCGGGCGTTGTCGATGCACAGGGCGGCCCGGGCCGCGAGCTCCTGGGCCAGCCGCCGGTCGTCGTCGCCGTAGGGCGCGGGGTCCCGGGCGCGGTAGAAGCAGGCGATGCCCAGCACCACGCCGCGGGCGAGCAGCGGGACGGCGACCAGCGAGTGCACCCCGTACGCGAAGACCCGGCGGGCGCGGTCGGGACTCTGGGCGGCCCAGCCCGTCGCCGCCTTCAGATCGGGCTCCAGCACCGCCTGTCTGGTGGTCAGACAGTGCAGCAGCGGGGTGCCCGGGTGGAGGTCCAGCCGCCGTCCGGCCGGGAAGAACGGGCAGTCGTCGCGGATGCCGTGGACCACGGTGCGGTGCAGGTCGGCGCCGGGGTCGGCGGCCTCGTCGCCGCGCAGCACGGCCTCGGGCAGGTCCACGGTGACGTAGTCCGCGAGCCGCGGGACCGCGATCTCGGCGAGCTCCCTGGCGGTCCGGCCCACGTCCAGGGTGGTGCCGATCCGGGTGCTCGCCTCGGCCAGCAGCTCCAGGCGCCGTCGCGCCTCGACGGCGTACTTGCCCACCTCCGGCTCGCCCACCAGCACCAGGCCGCGGACGGTGCCGGGGCCGTCGGGGGCAGTGTCGTAGGGGGCGGCGGGGGCCGGGGCGTGGGTGGCGGGCGCGGCCCCGGCAGGCCCGGCGGGCACGTCGGGTGCGGCCGTGACGGGCCCGGCGGATCCGGCCGCGGTGGCTCCGTCCGTGCCGGCGGCCACCGTGCCCGGACGGTTCGGGAGGGACAGGTGGTGCACCGGCGGGCTGTCGCTGCCGATCACGGCCTCGACCACCACCCCGCGCACGCCCGAAGGACTCGTGACCGGCCGGCTGAGCAGGGTGGCCCGCCGCCCGTGGGGGAGCGCGACGCCGACCGCGGCCCGCCGGGAGGCGGAGATCAGCTCGGTCGCCTTCTCCTTGAGGACGTCCCGGTCGTGCGGGTCGAGTTCCAGCTCGACGGTCTCGACCAGCTCGTCGAGCCCCGCCGCCCCGCCGGCGACCGGTGACCCGACGTGCAGGCCGTCCCGGGCGGCCCGGCCGGTACGGGTCAGCCGCTCGGCGTCGGCGTACGCGCGCAGCAGCCCCCGCTCCCGGGCCGAGCTCTGCTCCATCAGTCGCCGCTCGATCCGCCCGGCGGCCCGGCGGGCGAGGGCGGTCAGGGCGGGGCGCTCGAAGGCGTGCGGGTAGCCGAAGCAGAGCACGCCCTCGATGCGCCCGCTGAGCGGGTCGCGGATCGGCACGGCGCAGCAGGCGTTCCGCTGGGCGCGTTCGGCGAAGTGCTCGGCGCCGTACACCTGGACGACGCGCCGTTCGGCCAGCGCCAGGCCGATGCCGTTGGTCCCGCCGTACCGCTCCGCGAAGACGAAGCCGGGCACGGTCTGGATGGCGGGCAGGGTGTGGGCCATCGAGGGCTCGCCGAAGCGGCGTTGCAGCACCATGCCCTCGGCGTCGGCGACCGAGATGTTGATCTCGCTGCCGGCGAACCGCTGCTGGAGCCGGTCGAGCACGGGCGCGGCCGCCCGGACCAGCCGTCCGTCGGGGTCGAAGTCCTGCCGGAACGGCAGGTCGGACCGGTCGGGCGAGAGCCCCAGCAGCCGGCAGCGCAGCCACGAGTCCAGGATCGGGCGGCGGACGCCGGTCCTGACCGCTTCGCCGACCAGGAAGCGCTCACGGGAGCGTGCGGGGCCGATCTGGTCTCCCGTGACCGCCATCTGCATCACTTCCCTCGCCGGTGCGGCCGCGGCCGGGACGGGCCGGCCGTGCGTTCCGAGCGTGAAGTTGAATCGGACCGTTTTGAGTATATTCCCGGTGTTTTGCGGCTTCACAGCACGGCGACGGGATTGACCGGAGAGCCCGTCCCGCCGGGCACGTTCAAGGGCGTGACGACGATCAGGAACTCGTACCGCCCCGCGTCGGCGCAGGCGCCCGCCAGCGCCTCCAGGTCCAGGTTGTCCAGCAGGGGCACCCCCATGGCCGCGACGGCCAGGACGTGGACGGGCGAGTGGACCCCCTCCACCGGCGAGGGCCGCAGGTCGTTGTCCCCGTCCGCGCCGAGCAGGGCGATCCCGCGCTCCGCCAGCAGCGGCACCGCGTCCACGTGCAGCCCCGCACCGGCCGCGCCCACGTCCCAGGGGCCCAGCTCGCGCCGGCGCCGGAAGCGGCCCGTGCGCACCAGTACGGCGCAGCCCTCGTCGATCCGGACGCCGAGCGCCCGTTCGGCCGCGGCCAGGTCCCGTGCGTGGACCGGCCGCCCGGGCTCCAGCCAGCCGGCGCCGTCCACGGCGGGCAGGTCGAGGAGCACGCCCCGGGTGACGAGCGGGCCGAGCGCCGCCACCGCCCCGAACCGGGCGCCGGCCGCGCCGATCACCTCCCGGGCCGCGTGCCCGTCGTACAGCTGCCCCCGGTAGGCCACGTGCGACAGCGCGTCGAGGTGGCTGACGCCCTTCCCGTGGTAGTCCGCGGCGAGGAAGTCCTTGTGGGTGGCGGGCTCCGGCGGCTCCACGTCGCCGAGGTCGGACATGTAGTGCAGGGCCGGCTTCGGGTTGTCGGGACCTGGCCGGGTGTCCCAGGGGAGGCCCAGGGACACCGGCGTACCGTTCCGGACGAGGGCGGCGGCCCGGCGTACGTGGTCCGGCGTGACGCGGTTCCAGGCGCCCCGGCCGGCGGGGGACCACCGGCCCCACGTGCGGAGCGCGGCGAACAGGGCGTCGAACTCCTGGCGGGAGACCGGGGGAACCCCCGCGGGGTCGGTGCTCATCGGGTGCGGGACTCCAGGGTCGGCGGGGACGGGGGCGGGGCAGTGGTCACGGCGCGGACGGGGCGGTCGCCCCCCTGCGGGATGGCTACCCGCTCCCGAGCCGGAGCCAGCCGCCCGTCGGAGCGAAGGGCCGGGGCGCGGGGAACCGGGGAGGCCGGCGGAAGCCCGGGTGAGGGGCCGTTACGAGGTCCGCCGGCCCGGTCGGCGGGGGCCGGCGCAAGTGGCGGCCGTAGGCCCGATGGGGGCACGCTTGTAGTCATGAGAGCGCCGTTGCGCTCGCGCCCGGGCCCGGGAGCCGGCCATCACCAGGTCCTCTTCTTCATCGCGGAGTGCGTGCCCTTCGCGATCGCCCTGGTGGTGCTCACCATCGAGCTGACGCCCGCGCACGTCGTGTACACCGGCCCGCTGCTGGTCGCGACACCCGCGCTGGCGGCGGTGACGATGGGGCCCAAGGGCACGCTCGCAGCCCTCGGGGTGGCCGTGGTCGTCAGCGTGATCACCGCGACCCACAACGACGCATGGGGCGGCCAGCAGGTCTACACCAATCTGGTCGCCCTCTTCCTGGTGGGCGCGGCGAGCGTGGTGACCAGCCGGGCCGTCCAGACGCGCCGGGAGAGCGAGCTCAACCAGGTGCGCCGGATCGCCGCGGCCGCCCAGGAGGTCCTGCTGCGCCCGGTGCCGGCCCGGCTGGGCCCCGTACGCGCGGCCAGCATGTACCTGGCGGCCGAAACCGGGGCGCAGATCGGCGGCGACCTGTACGACGCGGTGCAGACCCGGTACGGGGTGCGGATGATCGTCGGCGACGTCCGGGGCAAGGGACTGCCGGCCGTACGGGCCGCGGCGGTCGTGCTCGGGGCGTTCCGGGAGGCCGTGCACTACGAGGACGACCTGGTGGAGGTCATCAGCCACTGCGGGGAGGCCTTGCGGCGGGACGCGGCCCTCGCCGGGGCGGGGGCCGCGGGCGACGACGCGTTCCGCGAGGCCTTCGTGACCGCCGTGGTCGCCCAGATCCAGGAGGACGCCACCGTCGAGCTGATCAACCGCGGCCATCCGCCGCCGCTGGTGATCGGAGAGGGCTCGGCGCGCTGCCTGACGCCGGCCGTCCCGCTGCCGCCGCTCGGCCTGGAGGAGTTCATCGGCGGGCCGCCCGGGCGTCTGGAGAGCTATCCCTTCGCCCCGGGGGACCGGCTGCTGCTGCACACCGACGGCGTGATCGAGGCCCGGGACGGCGACAACACCTTCTTCGACCTGGCCAGGGCGATGGAGGCGATGCGCGGCCGCACGCGGCAGGCCTTCCTGGAGGACCTCCGGGACGCCCTGCTGGAGCACACCAAGGGCAGCCTGGCGGACGACGTGGCACTGATCGTGGTCGACCGCGTGGACCGCTCCGACCCGGTCAGGGGCCGGTGAGCGCACGCGCCAGCGCCAGCCCGGTCAGGGCGACGACCACGGCGTCGCGCCGCGCTTCCCGGGGCAGATGGCCCCGGTCCTCCTCCCGGCGCAGGACCACCGGCCGGTCCGAGGGCACGACGCTCGCCCGGAGGCGGTCGGCCAGCTCGGCGAGGACGTCGAAGAACCGCCCGGGCGGGAAGCGGCTGATCCCGAGGCACCACGGATTGACGTCCACGTCGACCTCGTGGCCCTCGGGCGTCCGGATGAGTACGCCGTCCAGCGGGCCGGTGCCCGGGCCGGTGCCCGCGCCCGCCCCCGCGACGGCGTACGGAGCCAGGACCTCCCGCACCGTCTCCGTCTCCAGCGGTTCCGGCTCCCCGTCCCGGTACCGGATCACGAACAGCATCCGCCCCACCGCCCCGCACCCCTTCTCGCCGCCGCATCGGACCGGGTTCACCCTAGGCCGCCCTCGGACCGGCCCGGCCTAACCACCGGGCGGCCCTTGGCCGGTCCCTGCCCGGCCGGCCAGGGTGCGGCCGGCGCGGACGCCCGCGGCGGCGCAGCAGACGGCCGCGACGGCAAAGACCAGGATCGGCAGGGCGGCGGCTGCCGAGTCGTACGAGTTCTGGTCGACCAGTTCGTGGAACCTGACCGAGTCGGTTCCCAGCAGGTCCGAGTCCGCCATCCCGCCAGCGGAGCGTGTCGTCCAGTCCCCGGCGATCAGCCAGAATCCGGCCAGCACCCCCACCACCGCCAGCGCCGGCACCAGGGGCGGCAGCCACGTCGAGGGGGAGCGCAGCGACGGGCGGTAGGCGGCGCCGAGTGCGTGGGCGCGCCGCGCCAGGACCGCGCCCGTGCTCGCACTCGCCAGGGCCGCCAGCTGGGTCAGGGAGACCGCCGCGTCGTACTGGTAGCTGGAGTTCCACCAGGTGATCCACACGACGGCCACCGGTACGACCGCCCAGGCGGCCGGAATCGCCAGCGCGCGCAGCGCGGCCGCCCTCCGGGCGCGCGGGCTGAGCCGGACCGCCTCGGCCGCGAGGTGCGCACGCTGCTCCGCCTCCGCGCGCTCCCGGGCGGCCTTCCACTCCGCGTCCCGCTGCCGCGCGGCGTCGTCCACCCGCCCGGCCGCCTCCGCGGCGAGCCGCCGGGCGTGGGCCTCCTCCTGGGCCACCGGGACCAGGTCCGCTGCGATCAGCCGGCCCGGCAGGGTGTCGGGGCCGCCGGCGGCCTGGATCAGGAGCTCGTACCAGTACGGGGGTTCTCGGAGCGGCGCCGCGGCCGGCAGCCGGCCGAGGGCCGCCGCCGCCGCGTCCGCCGGCAGCAGACGCGCGAGCAGCGCGCCCGGTGCCACGTCCGCGGCCCACTGCCGGGCCTCCTCGGGCCACCACCGGTCCGGCCGTACGGCGGACCCCCAGCCCTGGACGGCCGACCGCCACGGCTCCCGCACCCCGCGGAGCGCGGCGAGCCCATCGAACCCGGCCAGCACGTCCAGCAGGGGCGTGCCGGCGAGTTCGGCCACCAGGGCCCGCCCGGCGGTGGACGCGTGCCGGCCCGCGAGGCAGGCCCGGGCGAGGGACCCGTAGGTGATCTCCTGCCCGTGGTGGACGACCGGGCCGGCCGGGTCGAGCCAGCGGAGCAGGCACAGCAGTTTCAGCTCGGGGGACAGCTCGCCGCTGGTCAGGTGGTGGTCGACCAGGGTGATCCGGCCCTCGATGTCGTCGGTGTGCGGATTGCCGAACTGCTTGAGCCAGGAGAGCAGGTCGGACCAGCCCTCGGAGGGTGCCGCGGGGGTGCCCATCCGCGCGAAGAAGCGGCGGGCGGCGTCCGGGCCGTGCGCGCGGAGCGCATTGGCCAGTTCCCGCCGGTCGGAATACAGGGCTCCGCCGAGGGCGAGCGGCCTCGCGACCCCGACCGGGGCGGGCACGGGTACGGGGGGTGCCGGCGGCAGGGGCGGCGGAGGGGACACGGGCGAGGTGGAACGCGCGCTCCCGGCCGTCCGCGGCACCGCCGCGTTCCGGGCCAGTGCCAGCCTGCCCGCCGACCCGCCCGCCCGTACCTCCGGCAGCGGCAGGCCGCGCAGCAGGGCGCGCTGCCGGACCGCCCGCGTCACGTCGTCCAGCGGCAGCAGCTCCCCGGCGTCCGGGACCCCGCTCCGCAGGACGTAGAGCAGCTCACCCGTGAAGCTGGTGTGCAGGGCCCCGTCCGGTGCCAGGGCCTTCGCGGTGGCGGGCGTCGCGGTCAGGACGTAACTGCCTTCGATCTCCAGCTCCTCCGGCGACGCCGCGGCCTCCCCGCCCATGCCCTGCACCGCCCAGCCGCTGAAGCAGCAGTCCAGGATGACGACCTTGTTGACGGCCGTGGACCCGCCCACGACCTCCCGCAGGAGGTCGTACGCGAAGCCGGTGACGGCGAGGTCGGTGCGGCGCGTGGCCGGCAGGGCCAGGTACAGCTCGCCCGCCCGCCGGACCATGCCGTGCCCCGCGAAGTACACGAGCAGCGTGTCCAGCGCCTCGTCCGCGTGCCGGCTCAGCTCGTTGAAGACGTCGACGGTGCCGGACGGGTCCAGGTGCGCGGTGCAGTGCTCCGGGGCGAAGCCGCCGGACGGGCCGGTCAGGAGGGCGCCCAGGTCGCGGACGTTGTTGGCGACGGCCGGCAGGTCCGGCAGCTCCTCGTGCGCGTAGGAGGCAGCGCCGAAGAGGTAGGCCCGGGACAGCGACCGATCAGGCAGCCGGCTCATCGTCACCGTGAGCAGAGGCAGAGGCAGAGGCAGAGGCAGAGGCGGAGGCGGCGACGTCGGTGGAGCCGTTGGCGGCGGCCTCGGTGCCGGCCTCGGTGCCGGCCGTCCGGGCTTCGACGCCGCCCATGCCGGTCGTACCCGCCGCACCCGGCCCGTCGCCCAGGTGCTCGGAGAGGGCCGCCACCAGGCGCGCCACCTCGTCAGGACCGCCGCTGAAGTCGAAGCTCACCCCGTCGGGCCGCGTGACCCGCACCGCCGGCGCCCCGCCGCCCCGCCGGGCGGGTCGCTGTCCCAGCCACAGGTCGACGGTCGCCACCACGGAACCGAGCGCGGCAACACCCAACTCGGCTATCGAGAGCACGAGTTCGACGTCGGCCCCCATGGTCCCCGGCTGGGGGTCACCGGCCCGGAGCTCCACCCGTCCCCGCAGCGCCCGCTCCGCCCGCAGCCAGGCGCCGAGGTCCTCCAGCGCGCCCTCGTCCCCCGGGACGTCCATCCGTACGTACATCCGGCCGATGCTCCCTTCCCCGACACACCGGCGGCAGGGGCGGTCTCCCCAGCCGCATGATCATCGTAGGACCGGCGCCGGGCCGGGGGTCGGGAACCGGCCGCCGCCCGCACGGCCCCGGGCGGTGCGGACGGCGCGGTGGTGTGGGACGGGACTGGTGGGCACCGGAACGTCAGCCGGCCGGGTGCCACTCCGTGAGCAGGATGGTCGCGTCGTCCCGCAGCCGGTGTTCCTGGTGGACCAGGACGTCCTGGACGAGCCGCCGGAGCGCCTCCGGGGCGCTCTCGCCGGAGGCCGTGGACCGGATCACGCTGTCGGTGAGCCGTCGTTCGCCGAACAGGTCGCCGTCGGGGGAGCGGGCCTCGGTGATGCCGTCGCTGTGCACCAGGACGCGGTCCCCGGGCTGCAGCCGGGCCCGGTCCACGGCGGGCGATTCGCGGTCGTGGAACCCGAAGCCGAGCGGCAGGCGGGCCGGGCGCTCCAGCGCGCCGGGCACGACACGCCCCTCCCGGATCAGCAGCGGCGGCGGGTGGCCGCAGTTGACCCAGACGAAGTCCCCGTGCTCCGTGTCGAGTTCGGCGATGACCGCGGTCATCAGCCGGTCGGGGATCCAGCGCACCAGCGTCCGGTCGATCGCCGTGACGATGTCGGAGATCGACCCGCCGGCCCGGCGGGTGGACCGGCAGGCGGCCAGCCCGGCGGCGCTCATGCCGCCCGAGGCGAAGTCGTGCCCCATCGCGTCCAGCAGTGTCAGGTGCAGCGTGCCGTCGATGAAGCAGTGGTCGAAGGCGTCCCCGCCGATGTCGTACGCCGGCTCCAGCACCGCGGCCGACGTGGCCCGCTCGGTGCCGATCGTGCGCGGGGGCAGGAACGCCCACAGCAGCTCGGCCTGCAGGGTCATCGGCAGGACGCGCTCCCGCTGCACCAGCAGGTCGTGGTGCGAGGACTTGGACACCACCAGCAGGGTGGCCAGGCTCGCCAGCGCCCGCCCGGCTGTGGTCAGCGCGGGTCCCAGGCCCGGCCCGGAGAGCCGCAGGACGCCCACGCGCTCGACGCCGTCGACCATCGGGAACCAGGCGGCCGCCTCGTCGCGTGCCTGCTGGACGCGCTGCCCGCGGTACGCCAGACCGGCCAGCGACCCGTCGATGTCGATGCCCTCCCGCTCGTCCGCCGCCAGGCCCGGCTGGGGGAGGGGTACCAGCCGCCGCTGCTGTACGTCGACCAGGTACAGGCGGCTGCCGCCCGCGCCCAGTGTCCGGGCGGCCTCGTCGATCAGGCCGGCCATCTGGACGGCGGACGCGCCGTGCGACCGCTCCAGCACGCCGGCCAGGACCGGCCCGAGCCGGTCCGGGGCCGCCGGCGCCGGCTCGTGCCCGGTCACCGGCCGCTCCCTCCGGGACCCCCGCGTACCACCGGGCCGCCCGTCATCACCGGCCACCCGTCATGCGGCGGCCGGCACGGGACGGCCGCCGGGTGTGAACGTACGGTCGACGGCGGCCAGCCGCAGGCCCTCCAGCAGCGCGATCTGCCGCTCGGCGCGGGCGGCGAGCCGGTGCATGGCCGCCCGGTCGACCCGGCTGTCGGTCCGTGCGACGTTCGCCAGGGAGCGCCACAGCGCCAGCTTCCCCTCCACGCCCAGCCGGATCGCCTCCAGCTCCAACAGGTCGCTCAGGGGCGAACGCGCGATGAGGCGGCCGTTCGGCTTGGTCCGCGCGGCCTTCTCCGCCAGCCGCACCACCAGGGACTTCACGTGCATGACCGGCACGTCGAAGGCCTCCATGACCTCCAGCAGGCTGTCCCGGTCCTCCTCGACGTCCCGGAGGAGGGGGACCAGCCGGGCGCCGGCCGGCGTACCGCGGTGGGTGCGGACCATGCGGCGGAGCAGCGCCACCCCGCCGGCCGCGCCGGCCCGGTGGTCGTTGAGGTAGACGCCGAGGAGGCGTTCCGGGCCGGGGGAGGGCGCGGAACGGCCGGTGTCCGGTGTCATGTCACCATCTCCGATCGCGTCGCGGGCGGTGCCGGCCCCGCCCCCGCCGTCGGTTCCGGCGCTCCTCTTCTCCGCGGAGGAGCCACGGACACAGCGCCCCTACCCGCGCGCGCCGGGATCATGGCTCCTTCCCGCACCCCCGCACCCCGGCACCCCCGCACCCCGGCACGCCCGCACCCCGGCACCCCCGCACCCCCGCACCCCGGCACCCCCGGCACCGGGCGCCCGTACTCCCTACGAGCCGGAGGTTTCGCCCGGCCCCCGCCGGTCAGACGCGTGGCACGGCCCGCACCGGGACCGCGCTCCGCGCGAGTCCGGCCGGGCACCGCGCACGACCGACCAGCGTGGGAGGCACCCATGCGCGCGCTGACCTGGCAGGGCCGCGAGGACGTCCGGGTGGAGACGGTCCCCGACCCCAGCATCGAGGACCCCACCGACATCGTGGTGAAGGTGACCACCACCGGCATCTGCGGTTCCGACCTCCACCTCTACACCGTGCTCGGCGCCTACCTCGACCCCGGCGACGTACTGGGCCACGAGGCGATGGGCACCGTCGTGGAGACCGGCCCCGAGGTGCGCACCCTCAGCCCCGGCGACCGTGTCGTCGTGCCGTTCAACATCTCCTGCGGCAGCTGCTTCATGTGCGACCAGGGCCTCCACTCCCAGTGCGAGACCACCCAGGTCCACGCCCACGGCAAGGGCGCGGCCCTCTTCGGCTACACCAAGCTCTACGGCCAGGTGCCCGGCGGCCAGGCCGAGTACCTGCGGGTCCCGTTCGGCGACACGCTGCCGGTCAAGGTCCCCGAAGGGCCGCCCGACGAACGCTTCGTCTACCTCTCCGACGTACTCCCCACCGCCTGGCAGGCCGTGGAGTACGCCGACCTGCCCCCGGGCGGTTCCCTCACGGTCCTCGGCCTCGGCCCCATCGGGCAGATGGCGGCCCGGATCGCCCTGCACCGCGGCGCCCGCCTCGTCATCGGCGTCGACCTCGTGGACGCCCGGCTGGCCCGAGCCCGTACCGACGGGGTGCACACCCTCGACCTGCGGCAGTACGACGGCGCGCTGGGCGACGCGGTCCGAGACCTGACCGCAGGACGCGGCACCGACTCCGTCATCGACGCCGTCGGCATGGAGGCCCACGGCAGTACGAGCGCCTCCCTCGCCCAGAAGATGACGGCCAGGCTGCCCGACTCCCTCGCCCGGCCCCTGATGGAACGCGCCGGCATCGACAGCCTGACCGCCCTGCACACCGGCATCGACCTCGTCCGCCGCGGCGGCACGCTCTCCGTCTCCGGCGTCTACGGCGGCGCCGTCGACCCGATGCCCCTTCTCACGATGTTCGACAAGCAGATCCAGATCCGTATGGGCCAGGCCAACGTACGCGCCTGGACGGACGACATCCTGCCCCTGCTCACCGACGACGACCCGCTCGGTGTGGAGGGCTTCGCCACCCACACCGTGCCCCTGGCCCAGGCCCCCGAGGCCTATGCCCGCTTCCAGGCCAAGGACGACGGCATGATCAAGACGCTCCTGGTGCCGTGAGCGGAGGGCGCCTGCGGACCAGCGACCCGCACCGCCCCGGCTGGCGCCGGGTCCGGCACGGCAAGGGGTTCCGCTACCTGGACGCGGACGGGCGCCCGCTGGACCGCGAACAGCGCGACCGGACAAGGCTGCTGGTCATCCCGCCGGCCTGGGAGGACGTGTGGATCTGCCCCTGGCCCAACGGCCACATCCAGGCCGTCGGGACCGACGCCGCGGGACGCCGCCAGTACCTGTACCACGAGAAGTTCCGGGAGCGGCAGGACGCGGCAAAGCACGAACACGTGCGACGGGTCGCCCGCGGCCTGCCCCGGCTGCGCCGCGCCGTGGCGGAGGACCTGGCCGGCCGCGGGCTCGGCCGGGACCGGGTACTGGCCTGCGCCGCCCGCCTCCTCGACCTCGGCTTCTTCCGGATCGGCGGAGAGCGCTACGCCCGCGACCACGACAGCTACGGACTGACCACCCTGCTCCGCGAACACGTCGCCTGCCGCCGCGGCGAGGTCTGCCTGGACTTCCCCGCCAAGTCGGGCCGCCGGCAGAGCCGGACGCTCGTGGACGACGACGCGCTGGCCGTCGTCCGCGCCCTGCTGCGCCGCAAGGACCCGGGCGCGCGCCTGTTCGCCTACTGGGAGGGGCGCGCCTGGCACGAGGTGCGCGCCGCCGACCTCAACGCCTACCTGAGGGAGCGCTCCGGGCAGGACATCACGGCCAAGGACTTCCGCACCTGGCACGCCACCGTCCTGGCCGCAGTGGCGCTCGCGGTCTCCGCCCGCGCGGCCAGGGGCGCCCCGTCCGCGCGCAAGCGGGCGGCCGCCCGCGCGGTGCGCGAGGTCAGCGAGTACCTCGGCAACACGCCCGCCGTGTGCCGCGCTTCGTACATCGACCCGGTGGTCTTCGAGCAGTACGAGGACGGCACCACCATCGCCCCCGCCCTGGACCGGCTGGGCGAGGACACCCCGCTGGGCACCCCCGCCACCCAGGGACCGACGGAACGCGCCGTCCTGCGGCTCCTCAAGGAATAGGGCCCCTGTCAGGGCCTGGGCCCTCCCTCAGCCGGTGTGCAGGACCCGGAATCCGTCGGGGCCGGACCGCGCCGGATCCCGGTCGACGACCTGGACCGGAGGCCGGACCCACTGCCACACGCCGGTCTCCTGCGTACGGGAGAACCGGATCCGGCCGCGGGTGCCCTCGACGTCGACGGCCGGCCAGGCGGCGGCGATGCGCGCCCGGTCCGTGCCGTGGGCGCGCAGCACCGAGGCGAGGACGGCGACCGCGTCGTAGCCCTCGAAGGCGACGAACGACGGCGCCCCGCCGAGCCGCGCGGCCAGGGCGGCCCCGACGCGTTCACCGAGGGGGCCGAGGCGCTCGGGCAGGTAGCGCAGGAACGGGATCCCGGCGCCGTCCCGGCCCAGCGCCGCCGCCCACTCCGCGAACTCGGGCTGCCCGGCCGGGGCGCCGATGAGGACGTCGGAGAGGCGCGGGTCGGCGCGGACGGCCTTGACGACCGGCACCGAAGGCTCCGGGTAACCGGCCAGGAGCAGCAGGGCCGTGGCGCCCGGCGCGGCGAGTCCGTCGCACAGGGCGGAGGGGTCGAGCGCGCGCACGTCGAGTTCGGTGACGGTGCCGCCGTGGGCGGCGAGGCGCTCCCGGAGGATGCGGATGCCCGACTCCCAGTACACGCTCGGCTGGACGGCCACGGCGATCCGGCGGTGGCCCGCACCGAGGAGGAAGTCGGCGTACACCCGCCAGCCGTGCGACTGCACCGGGGGAAGGCGCGCGACCCAGTCGGTCGGCCCCTCGGTGAGCGCGTCGATCACCGCCGACGAGCAGAGGAACGGCAGCCGGAGCGCATCGGCGCGGGCGGCGGCCGCCCGGGCCACGACGCTGTGGTACTCGCCGGTCACGGCCACCACACCGAGGCCGGCCAGCTCGTCCACGGCCGCCACGGCCCGCTCCGGATCGGCGGCGGTGTCCCGCACCAGCAGCTCGACCGGCCGGCCCCCGATCCCACCGCCGTCGTTGACCTCGCCCACGCCGAACTCCAGGCCGGCGAGCAACTGCCGCCCCGCCTCGGCCCACCCGGGCCGGCTCAACGGAACGAGCGCCCCGATCCGCACGGCCCCGCCGTCGTCCCGCGGCCCGGCCCCGGCTGTCGCTGTCGGCGTACTCATGCGCGTGCGTCTCCTCTTGCTGGTGCTGGTGCTGGTGCTGGTGCTGGTGCTGGTGCTGGTGCTGTCGGTCATGTGCGGGTGGTGCCCGGCCTGGCGGCCGGGGGCCGTGGTCAACGGTGGGCCCGTGGACATGTCTTCTGGGGTGCGCCTCCCGGTATGCCCACTGCTTCAACCGGAATGGCGTCTACAGGCCTTCATGCGCCTCCCGGTCCTACCTTCTGTAGCCGGCTCATGCGTTCAGAGGAGCGTGGCTGGGCTGATTGGTGGGCTGATGGAGGCTCCCGTGCGCCGGATACCGCGTGACCGTCTCGCTTGGGCGCACCTTCTGTGGCTGGTGTTCACGACTGCCGGTTTTCGATGGTTGCTGCCGTCTCGGACCTCAGCCACAGAAGGTGCGCCCCACTCATAGCCGCGCGCGGTATCCGGCGCACGGGAGCCTCCATCAGCCACCCACCAACAGCAACCACGCTTCTCTGAACGCCTGGGCCGGCTACAGGAGGGGTGGTGCGGGGAGGCGCATGAACGCCTGTAGGCGCACTGCCGGGCAGGCTTGGCTCGCTTCGGGGAGGCGCACCCCAGAAGACATGTCCACGGGCCCACCGTTGACCACCGCCCCCGGCCGCCGGGCCGGGCACGGTCTCTGCTCCGCAAGGGTGTCCACGTGAGGCTGGTCATGTCCCTCCGGATGCTGCTCCAGAAGGGGCGTGCGGGGCAACCGAATTGCCCTGCCCCGGCCGCGCCCGCACCGTCCTTGCCGTAGGCGTGCGGCGTCAGGCGCCCGTGCGGTTGCGGACCGCCGACTGCCAGTCCGGGGCCGGGGTTTCGGGGCGGGCTTCCGGGCGGCGGCCGCCGCGGGCGAAGAAGTCCGCCAGGGGCTGGATCGCGGCGCCGATGGTGACCGCGTCCGGGCCCAGCGTGCCCAGGCCGATGGAGGCGCGGGAGGCCGGGTAGCGCAGCGCGTTGGCCGCGGCGTACTCCTTGACCCGGTCCAGGAAGCGGGTGCCGAGCTGGAGGCCCGCCCAGCCGCCGACCAGGATGCGGTCCGGCTGGAAGAGGTTGATCAGGTCCGCGAAGCCGGCCCCCAGGTACTCGGCCGTCTCCTCCAGTACGGCCGCCGCCGCGGCCTCCGGACCGCCGCCGGCCACGGGTCCGGGCTCCGGCACGAGTCCGTCCCCCGCTCCGCCGCCGGCCTCGGCGCCCTCCGGGTAGGCGGCCGCCAGCAGGGCCGCGAGGGCGGTCTCCTGGTTCGCACCGGCCGGGGGGTTGCCGCCCGCCTCGCGCCACCGCTCCAGCAGTGCCTCGGCCCCCGCGTACGCCTCCAGGCAGCCGCGGGCGCCGCAGCGGCAGCGCCGCCCCCGTACCCGTACGGTCAGGTGGCCCCACTCGACGGCCCGCCCGGGGCCCATGTCCTCGGTGACGACGCACGCGCCCACGCCCGACCCGAACAGCACGAACACGGCGTTGCCCGCGCCGCGCCCGGCGCCGAACCACATCTCGGCCTGCCCGAGCGTCTTCGCTCCGTTGTCGATGCAGAACGGCACCTCCGCCGGCAGCTCCACCGCCTCCCGCAGCAGCCGTTCCAGCGGTACGGCGTCCCAGCCGACGGTCTGGCCGTGCACCACGGTGCCGTCCTGCGCGGTGTGCTCCACGATGCCCGGCACGCCGACCCCCACGCCGAGCAGCCGCCCGGCCGGCACCCCCGCCGTCGCCAGCACCTCGGCGATGCCGGCGCGGATGTGGTCCACCACCACCGAGACCTCGTACGGGTCGTGTTCACGCGGCCCGGCGGCGGCCAGCGGGCGTTCCACCCGGGCCAGCTCGGTGAGCGCCAGGTCGAACAGCTCGATCCGGATGCGGGTTTCGCCCACGTCCACCCCGATCATGCAGCCGCCGGCGGGGCTGACCCGCAGGAGGGTGCGGGGCCGGCCGCCCGCGGAGTCCACGCTGCCGGCCTCCTCCACCAGGCCGTCGGCCACCAGCTCGGCGACCACGTTGCTCACCGAGCCCGAACTCAGCCCGGTGGCGGGGCCGAGGGAGAAGCGGCTCAGCGGACCGTCGAAGTACAGCCGCCGGAGCACCGCCGTGCGGTTCTCCCGGCGCAGGTCACGAACCGTCCGGCCGCTTCTCGCTTCCAACCCTGCCCCCTGAATCGACGTCGGCCGCCGTTGGCCGACGCTGCCCTGCTTGCACGATACCGCTGTCAGGACCCTTGACGCGACCTTCTCTTGCGATTTAACTCACGTCCTAAATTAAGTCGCCGTCCGGCATCCGCACCCCCGTCACCCACGTTCCGAAAGGTTCCGACGAGCCATGCGCAGAAGCAGGATCAGAGCCGCCCTCACCGGCGCCGTCGCCCTCTCCCTCACCTTCGCCGCCACCGCCTGCGGAGGCGGCAGCACCGGTGCCTCCGGGTCCGGAGGGGACGGGGGGAAGACCCTGACCTACTGGGCCTCGAACCAGGGCGCGAGCATCGAGGCCGACAAGAAGGTCCTCCAGCCCGAGCTCGACCGCTTCGAGCAGCAGACCGGCATCAAGGTGAAGCTGGAGGTCGTGCCCTGGTCCGACCTGCTCAACCGGATCCTCACCGCCACCACCTCCGGCCAGGGCCCCGACGTCCTCAACATCGGCAACACCTGGAGCGCGTCCCTCCAGGCCAGCGGCGCCCTGCTGCCCTGGGACGAGAAGGCCTTCGGGAAGATCGGCGGCCGCGACCGCTTCGTCGAGTCGGCGCTCGGCTCCACCGGGGCCCAGGGCAAGGACCCCGCGGCCGTCCCGCTCTACTCCATGGCCTACGCCCTCTACTACAACAAGGAGATGTTCCGGCAGGCCGGCATCGCCAAGCCGCCCGCCACCTGGGACGAACTCATCGCCACCGGCAAGCGGCTCACCGCAAAGGGCGGCTCCGCCATCGGCGTCGAGGGCGGCAACCTCTCGAACAACATCCACCAGGTGTTCGTGCTCGGCAAGCAGCACGGCGCCGACTTCTTCACCCCCGACGGCAAGGCCGACTTCACCTCCGACGGTGCCGTCGCCGCGGTGAAGCAGTACGTCGACCTGATGGCCGCCCACAAGCTGGTCGCCCCCGGCAACGCCGAGTACGCCCAGAACCAGTCCCTCAGCGACTTCGCCAAGGACCGCACCGCCATGGTCCTGTGGCAGACCCCCTCGGCCACCTTCGCCTCCCAGGGCATGACCGAGGACGAGTGGGGCGTCGCCCCCGCACCCGTCCCGTCCGGTGCACCCGGCCAGGGCACCTCGGTCAACTCCATGGTCGCGGGCATCAACATGGCCGTCTTCCGGAACACGAAGAACCTCGACGGCGCCCTCCGGTTCGTCAAGTTCATGACCAGCGACGAGGAGCAGAAGACCCTCAACAAGGCCTACGGATCGATGCCGCCGGTCAAGGGCGCCCAGGCGGACTCCGCCTTCGCCACCCCCTCCCTCGCCGTCATCCGCGACACGCTGGCCACCAGCGCCGTCCCGCTCCCGCAGATCCCCGAGGAGTCGCAGTTCGAGACCGTCGTGGGCACCGCGGTCAAGGAACTCTTCGCCGACGCAGCGGCCGGCCGCCCCGTCACCACCGCCTCGGTCCGGGCCAAGCTCGACAAGGCCCAGCAGCAGATGCCGAACCAGTGACGCACACCGCGATGACCACCACCGCCACCCCACCGGCCGGCGGGCCGGCGGTGCGGGCGGGCAGGCCCGGGGCGGCGCACCCCCCACGCCGCCCCCGGCGCGGGCGCCGCATACCGCTGCCCTACCTGCTCCTGCTGCCCGCCCTGCTGCTCGAACTCCTCGTCCACCTCGTGCCGATGCTCATCGGCATCGTCATGAGCTTCAGGGAACTCACCCAGTTCCACATCGCGCACTGGGACGGCGCGCCCTGGGCCGGCCTCGACAACTACGCCGTCTCCGTGGACTTCGACGCCCCCGTCGGCGCCGCACTGCTCCGGTCCTTCGCCACGACGTGCGTGTTCACCCTGTCGTCGGTCGCCGTGTGCTGGCTGCTGGGCACCGCCGCCGCGCTCTTCCTCCAGGACCCCTTCCGCGGCCGGGGCCTGCTGCGCACCCTGTTCCTCGTCCCGTACGCCCTGCCCGTCTACGCCGCCGTCATCACCTGGGCCTTCATGTTCCAGCGGGACAACGGCCTGGTGAACCACGTGCTCCACGACCAGCTGGGCATCGGCGACGCCCCGGCCTTCTGGCTGATCGGCGACAACAGCTTCTGGGCCCTGCTGGCCGTCTCGGTCTGGAAGGGCTGGCCCTTCGCCTTCCTCATCGTCATGGCCGGCCTGCAGAACATCCCCCGCGAGCTGTACGAGGCGGCCGCCCTGGACGGGGCCGGCGTGTGGCGGCAGGTCCGGCACGTCACGCTGCCCGCCCTCAGGCCGGTCAACCAGGTCCTCGTACTCGTCCTCTTCCTCTGGACCTTCAACGACTTCAACACGCCGTTCGTGCTCTTCGGCAGGGCCGCCCCGGAGGCCGCCGACCTGATCTCGCTGCACATCTACCAGTCCTCGTTCCAGACCTGGAACTTCGGCACCGGATCTGCCATGTCCGTCCTGCTCCTGCTCTTCCTCCTGCTCGTGACGGGCGGGTACCTGCTGCTCACCACCCGGGGGAGGAACTCCGCCGATGTCTAGCCCGCCGCCGGCCGGCCCGCCGATGTCGAGCCCGCCGATGTCGAGCCCGCCGATCGCCGGCCCCGCTCCCCGGACCGCGCGGTCGCCCATGGCACCGCCCCGCGGCTTCCTGTGGGCCCGCCGGCTCTTCCTCACCCTGCTCACCGGCTTCGTGCTCCTGCCGGTCTACGTGATGGTCTCCAGCTCCCTCAAGCCGCTGGAGGACGTGTCGGGGAAGTTCCGGTGGCTGCCCTCCGGGCTCACCGTCCGCCCGTACCTCGACATCTGGCGGACCGTGCCCCTCGCCGACTACTTCGTCAACTCCCTGGTGGTGGCGGGGCTGGCGACCGTCTGTTCGGTGACGGTCGCGGTCCTCGCCGCGTACGCCGTCAGCCGCCACGCCTTCCGCGGCCGCCGCGTGTTCACGGTCACCGTCCTGTCGACGCAGATGTTCCCCGGCATCCTCTTCCTGCTGCCGCTCTTCCTCCTCTATGTCAACATCGGCAACGCCACCGGGATCGCCCTGTTCGGCTCCCGTGGCGGCCTGGTCCTCACCTACCTCACGTTCTCGCTGCCCTTCTCCATCTGGATGCTCATCGGGTACTTCGACTCCATCCCGCGCGACCTCGACGAGGCCGCCAGGGTCGACGGCTGCGGGCCGCTCGGCGCCCTGTTCCGGGTGATCGTCCCGGCAGCCGTCCCCGGGATCGTCGCCGTCGCCGTGTACGCCTTCATGACGGCCTGGGGCGAGGTGCTGTTCGCCTCCGTCATGACCAACGACACCACCCGCACCCTCGCCGTCGGCCTCCAGGGCTACGCCACGCAGAACGACGTCTACTGGAACCAGATCATGGCCGCCTCGCTCGTCGTCAGCGTGCCCGTCGTCGCCGGCTTCCTGCTGCTCCAGCGCTTCCTCGTCACCGGCCTGACCGCCGGTGCCGTCAAATGACCCCCGCCGACCGCCCCGTCACCCGAGAGGCCACCGTGACCGCACCCGCCACCGCTCCCGCACTCGACCTCGCGGCCTTCCCGCCCGGCTTCTCCTGGGGCACCGCCACCTCCGCGTACCAGATCGAGGGCGCCGTCACCGCCGACGGCCGGGGCCCGTCGATCTGGGACACCTTCTCCCACACGCCCGGAGCCGTCGACAACGGCGACCACGGGGACACCGCCTGCGACCACTACCACCGCTGGCCCGAGGACATCGCCCTGATGCGCCGCCTCGGCACCGACGCCTACCGCTTCTCGATCGCCTGGCCGCGGATCCTGCCCGGCGGCGACGGCCCCCTCAACCCCGCCGGACTCGACTTCTACGACCGGCTGGTGGACGCCCTCCTCGACGCCGGCATCACGCCGTCCGCCACGCTCTACCACTGGGACCTGCCCCAGGCCCTCCAGGACCGCGGCGGCTGGACCGTACGGGGGACCGCCGAGCACTTCGCCGCGTACGCCGGCCGGGTCGCCGCCCGCCTCGGCGACCGCGTCACCCAGTGGGCCACGCTCAACGAACCCCTCTGCTCCGCCTGGATCGGCCACCTGGAGGGCCGGATGGCCCCCGGACTCACCGACCTCACCGCCGCCGTGCGCGCCTCCTACCACCTGCTGCTCGGGCACGGCCTCGCCGTCGCCACGGTCCGCGCGGCCGCACCCGCCGCGAGCATCGGCCTGGTCACCAACCACTCCACCGTGGCCCCCGCCTCCGCCCGCCCCGAGGACGTGGCCGCCGCGGACCGGGTGGACGGCCACGTCAACCGCTGGTTCCTCGACCCGGTGTACGGCCGGGGCTTCCCGGCCGACATGCGCGAGCTCTACGGCGTCGACCTGCCCGAACGCCCCGGCGACGCGGCCGTCATCGCGGCCCCGCTGGACTGGCACGGCGTCAACTACTACTTCCCGGTGACCGTCGAGGACGACCCCGCGGGCCCGGTCCCGTACGCCCGCGACGTCCGGCTGCCCGGCCTGCCGCGCACGGCCATGGACTGGCCCGTGGACCCCGTGGGCCTGGAGTCGCTGCTGCTCAGGCTCACCGAGGAGTACGGCGTCCGCCGCCTGTACGTCACCGAGAACGGCTCCGCCTTCGTCGACCGCCCCGCCCCGGACGGCTCGGTCGACGACCCGGAGCGCGCCGCCTACCTGGAGGACCACATCGCGGCCTGTGCCCGCGCGGTCCGCAGGGGCGCCCCCCTGGCCGGCTACTACGCCTGGTCCCTGCTTGACAACTTCGAGTGGGCGTACGGGTACGCCAAGCGCTTCGGCCTGGTCCACGTGGACTACGCGACCCAGCGCCGCACCCTGAAGTCCAGTGGCCTCAGGTACGCCGACATCGTCCGCCGGCACCGCGCACAGGCGGACTGACCCCACATCCCCCGACCTCCGAGAAGGAGAGCCGCAGTGTCATCTGTCATGTCCATGCCTGAAATGTCGGCCCCACCGGGCCGCAGCCGCCCCCGCTCCGGGTTCGTCCGCCGGACCAGCCGGACCAGCCGGACCAGCCGGACCCACCCGGGCCCCGCCCGCCGCCCCCTGGCCGCCGGCCTGGTCACCGCACTCCTCGGCGCCCTGCTGGCCCTGGCGCCGGCCGCACCGGCCGCGGCCGCCCCCGTCCTGCTCTCCCAGGGGAAGCCCGTCACCGCCTCCAGCACCGAGCACGCCGGCACCCCCGCGGCCGCCGCGGTGGACGGCGACCCGGGCACCCGCTGGTCCAGCGCCTTCGCCGACCCCCAGTGGCTCCAGGTGGACCTCGGCGTTCCCGCCCTCCTCGACCACGCCGCCCTGCGCTGGGAGACCGCGTACGGGAAGGCGTACCGCATCGAGACCTCGCTCAACGGCACCGACTGGACCACCGCCTACAGCACCACCACCGGCCCCGGCGGCAACGAGACCGTCCCGCTGTCCGGCACCGCCCGCCACGTCCGCCTCACCGGCACCACCCGCGCCACCGGATGGGGCTACTCGCTCTGGGAGTTCCAGGTGTACGGCACGCCCGGCGGTCCGACCCTGCCCGGCGGCGGCGACCTCGGTCCCAACGTGCACGTCATCGACCCCGCGACCCCCGACATCCAGGGCAGGCTCGACGCCGTCTTCCGGCAGCAGGAGGCGGCCCAGTTCGGCACCGGCCGGCACGCCTTCCTCTTCAAGCCCGGCACCTACAACGGCCTCAACGCCCAGATCGGCTTCTACACCCAGATCGCCGGCCTCGGCCTGCGGCCCGACGACACCCTCATCAACGGCGACGTCACCGTGGACGCGGGCTGGTTCGGCGGCAACGCCACGCAGAACTTCTGGCGCTCCGCCGAGAACCTGGCCCTCAACCCGGTCAACGGCACCGACAGGTGGGCCGTCTCACAGGCCTCGTCCTTCCGCCGGATGCACGTCAAGGGCGGCCTGAACCTCTCGCCCGACGGGTACGGCTGGGCCAGCGGCGGCTACATCGCCGACTCCCGGATCGACGGCCAGGTCGGCAACTACTCGCAGCAGCAGTGGTACACCCGCGACAGCTCGATCGGCGGCTGGTCCAACAGCGTGTGGAACCAGGTCTTCTCCGGAGTCGAGGGCGCACCCGCGAACTCCTTCCCCGAGCCGCGCTACACCACCCTCGACACCACCCCGGTCTCCCGGGAGAAGCCCTTCCTCCACTACGAGGGCGGCGAGTTCAAGGTGTTCGTCCCCGCCAAGCGCACCGGCGCCCGCGGCGTCAGCTGGGCCGGCGGCACCCTCGCGGGCACCTCGGTCCCGCTGAGCCGGTTCTACGTCGTCCGGCCCGGCACCACCGCGGCGACCATGAACCAGGCCGTCGCCCAGGGCCTCCACCTGCTCTTCACCCCCGGCGTCTACCACGTGGACCGCACGGTCGAGATCAACCGCCCCGGCACCGTCGTGCTCGGCCTCGGCCTCGCCACGATCATCCCGGACAACGGCGTCACCGCGATGCGGGTCGCCGACGTCGACGGCGTCCGCCTCGCCGGGTTCCTCATCGACGCCGGACCCGTCAACTCGCCGACCCTGCTGGAGATCGGCCCGCAGGGCGCCTCCGCCGACCACTCCGCCGACCCGGTCACCGTGCAGGACGTCTACATCCGCATCGGCGGCGCCGGCCCCGGCAAGGCCACCACCTCCATGGTGGTCAACAGCGACGACACGATCATCGACCACACCTGGGTCTGGCGCGCGGACCACGGCGACGGCGTCGGCTGGGAGACCAACCGCGCCGACTACGGCGTGCGCGTCAACGGCGACGACGTCCTGGCCACCGGCCTGTTCGTGGAGCACTTCAACAAGTACGACGTCGAGTGGTACGGCGAGCGCGGCCGCACGGTCTTCTTCCAGAACGAGAAGGCCTACGACGCCCCCAACCAGGCGGCCATCCAGAACGGCCCGGTGAAGGGCTACGCCGCCTACCGCGTCGACGACTCGGTGACCACCCACGAGGGCTGGGGCCTGGGCAGCTACTGCTACTACAACGTCGACCCCACGATCCGGCAGGCCCACGGGTTCCGCGCCCCGGTCAGGCCGGGCGTGCGCTTCCACAGCCTGCTGACCGTCTCCCTCGGCGGCAACGGGCAGTACGACCACGTCGTCAACGACACCGGTGCCCCCACCTCCGGCACCTCCACCGTCCCCTCGACGGTCGTCTCCTACCCCTGACGACCGCGTCCCGGGAGACAAGGACACCCCGCCGGCCGGTCAGCGGCCGGCGGGGTGTCCCGCGGTCAGGAGGTGCGCTTGAGCGTCCAGGTGTTGGCGCTGAAGCTGGGCACCGAGGAGTAGCGGCAGCCGGAGGAGTAGTACGAGCTGGTGATCGTCCAGCCGGCGGGCGGCCAGGTGGAGGCGCAGGCGTTGACCTGGGTGCCGACCGGGTAGCCGGTCAGGTCCTTTATCTGCTTGGTGTTGGGGTTGAAGCCGGAGCCGCAGCCGCTGCTGTTCCACCACTGCACGTCCACCCAGCCGGCCGGGGTGAGCGTGCTGGAGCACATGTTGAGCGTGTCGCCGGGCGCCGCCGAGGCGGGGCTCGCGGTGAGCGCGAGGGCGGCGCAGGCCAGGGCGGCGAGGGCGGAAGCGGAGCGGGTGCGGATCACGGACGTCCCTTTCTTCGCAGGCCGGAGCGGCCGCCGACGGTCGGCGGCGCGTCATCCGGGAAGCAGGACATTGGTATCCGATATCCGGACTTGGCAGACAGTCACCTTTAGGGCATGACCGGGCGGCGGTTTACGGCCGCCGCCCCGTCGCCCTCCTCTGCTGGCGTGCCCCCTCCCGCGGCGGCCGCCGGTCACTCGTACTCGGTGCCGCCCTTGCGGGTCAGGTAGGCCGGGCTGACCGCCTTGGCGATGGCCCGTCCGCCCGTCACCGGGCTGTACCGCTCGGCGGCCGGACGTACCACCACGCCCTCGCGGACGTGCAGTTCGCGGCCGGAGACCGTCTCGCGCCCGGTGGCCGTCTCCAGCACCGTGGCCTGGTCGTACGGCCCTTCGTAGAGCCGCGGCACCAGCGGCAGTGCGCCGTCGAGCACCGCGGCCGGGTCCAGCCAGCGCACCTCGCCGCCGATGTCGGCGGACACGTCGAAGACGGCGTAGCCGGGCCCGGTGGTCCGGGCGTCGGACCCGTACGCGAGGTCCTGGACGCCCGCGCCGAAGACCTCGCCGAAGATCCCGACCCGGGTGGCGCCGAGCCGCTCGGCCAGTCGCGCGGCGGCCTCCGCGACCCGGTGCGCCCGTACGGCTCGCCAGTAGACGTTGCCCTCCGCCTCCTTGAGCGCCAGGCCGCGCGAGCCGAACCCCTTCGAGGAGACCAGCACGCGGTCGTCCGCCGCCAGGTAGGTGAGGAGGCAGGCGGTCCCGTGCAGCTTCTCGGTCAGCACCACGGGCTCGCCGGGTTCGAAGATGTGCGGGTACCGCTGCAGGTTCTCGACGTCGACCCAGGGCAGCAGGTCCGGGGCGGACTCCACGTCGCCGCTCATCGTGGTCGGCACCGGGGGCACCCACTTGGTGACGCCCAGCAGTTCGGCGAAGTCGTCGCCCTCCGCGGCCGCCCGGTGCAGGTCGGTGCCGGCGACCGCGGCCGGTACGCAGACCAGCCCCTGGGACAGCTCCCCGCGCAGCCGGACCGCCTTGACCCGGTTGGCGGCGCTGCCGGCCAGCCGGCCGGTGAGGCCCAGCTCCTCGATCAGCGCGTCCGGGAGCACCGCCTGCTCGGGTATGTACAGGGCGATGTCGCCGGTGCGGAACCGGCCCTTCGCCACCACCGCCCGGTACAGGCCCACTTGGGCGAGTTCGAGGGCGTCGGCGTTGGGGTGCTCGTGGACGGTCAGGACTTCTGCGGTGACGCGGAACGTGGACATGCCCCCACCCTGGCCGTCCGATATTCGGAGCGCGAGGCGTTTTCCCTCTGCTAGGCGGCGGTGCGTTCCCCCCGCTGCGCGGCAGCGGCCTCGCTCTGGCGCGCACCCGGAGCCCGAACCGGCCCCGCGCCCGCGGACCACTCCCCGGCGGTGGTCCGCGGGTGCGGGTGCGGCTACTCCAGGCCGATCTCGGCGCACGCGGCCTTGAGGCGCGGGGTCGTGCAGATCTCGTCGACCGTGTAGATGCCGTCGCTGACGACCGTGCTCTGCACGGTGTCGCGGGTCACCGAGATGCCCGGCACCAGCACCGCCGGGACGCGCCGGCCGCCCGCGCTGCCGACCATCTGGTTGATCATTCCGTCGAACTTCTGCCCCTCGGCGAGCAGGACGGCCAGCTCCGCCGCGGCCGACGCCTCGGCGACGTACGGCTTGTAGACGCTCATGTACTGCTCGCCCAGCAGGATCCGCTGGACGCCGGCCAGCTCCGCGTCCTGGCCGGTCACGGGGGGCAGTGGGCTCACCCCGGCCGCCTTGAGGGCGGAGATGATGCCGCCGGCCATCCCGTCGTTCGCCGAGTAGACGCCGACGATGCCCTCCTTGCCGAGCGCGGCGATGGCGGACTCCATGTGGGCCTTGGCGTTCTCCGGCTTCCAGTCGGCGGTGTCGTACTCCTTGCCGACCGTCACCTTGCCGTCGAGCACCGAGCGCGCCCCGGACTTGAAGGCGGCGGCGTTCGGGTCCGTGACCGCTCCGTTGACCATGACGATCCGGCCGCTGCCGGCCTTGGCGCCGAGCGCGTCCAGCAGCCCCTGGCCCTGCACCTTGCCGACGTCCTCGTTGTCGAACGAGGTGTACACGTCGACGGGCCCCTCCGCGAGGCGGTCGTAGGCGATCACGGGTATGCCGGCGTCCTTCGCCCGCTTCACGGCCCCGGCCACCGACTTGGCGTTCACCGGGTCGACGATCAGCACGTCGACCTTCGCGGCGATCATCTCGTCCACCTGGCTGTCCTGCCGGGCCGCGTCGCCCTCGGCGTTGGCGTAGACCACCTTGCCCTTGCCGAAGGTCATCCGGTCGACCTTCTTCTCGATCAGCGGCCTGTCGAACCGCTCGTAGCGCGCCGTCTCCGTCTCGGGCAGGAGGAGGCCCACCTTGATCGCACCGCGGCTGCGGTGCTCTTCCGCCCCGCCGCCGGAGTCCGAGCCGCACCCGGCGAGGGCGGTGGCCCCCACGGCGGCGGCGCAGACGGCGACGGCGATGCGAAGGCGATGTGCGTTCACGTTGTGAACCTCTCCGAAGGGCCATGTCTTTCGTGGCCGAAGTGGAGGCAGTCAACTCCGCCGCGGAACCGCCGTCAAGGTATTGATTCTTAACGATCCCGCAACCTACCGGAGGGGTGGTTGGCCCGAATTCACGCCATATTTGCGCTTCTTCCGTGTCCGGGTGGGCGGCGCTCACTTCAAGCCCTGAATGCAAGTCCCGCAGGCAAGTCGCCCCAAGCGGAAGCCCCTTCACGCCTCCTGGCGCAGCCGGGCCTCCACGAACCCGTCCACGAGACGGGTCTCGAACGACGGCTGCGGAGCCGTGGCCGGACCGCGTACGTTCCACCCGTCGGCCAGCCGGAAGACGCTCCCGTGCCACGGGCAGCGGACGCAGCCGTCGGACACGTCGCCCTCAGACAGGGGCCCGCCCATGTGGGCGCAGCGGTCGGCCAGCACGTGCACCGCGCCGCCGGCCTCCCGCACGGCCAGCACGTCCACCCCGTCGACGGAAGCCCGTACGGCCCTGCCCGCCGGGAAGGCCGCCACCGGGCCCAGCCGGTGCCAGCCCGGCCCCACCAGGTGCGGCACCGCTTCGGCGTGGTTGGCCCCGGCCGCCTGGCGGTACGCGAGGTGCCCGCCGAGGGCCCCGCCGACGCTCACGCAGGCCAGCCCGGCCAGCGCGAGGAGCTTGCCGCGGCCGGACCGGCCGCGCACCCGGTGCGCCAGCGAGGCGGCGTACAGGGTGACGGCGCCCGTGTTCGACAGGGCGTGGACCAGCCCCACGCGGGCCTGCTCGGGCGGCAGCTCCGCCCAGTCCGTCCAGCCCGAGAGGGCGGCCGGCCCCGCCGAGGCCAGCCCCACCCCGATGAGCGTGCGCGCCCCGCGGGCCTCCCCGGGTACCAGGTCCAGCACGGCGGCCGACAGCCAGGCCCCGATGGGCACCTGCACGAGCAGCGGGTGGGCCGGGTGCCCCAGCGGGACGCCGTGCAGCACGTCGCGGACGCCGCCCAGCGGCAGCGCCTGCACGGCCTTGCGCACGCCGCCGATCAGCGCGTCCGGGGCGGTCGACCGCTCCAGCCGTTCCACGGCCCGCAGGACGGGGCCCGGCCCGCTCCGGCGACCCCTCGGTGCTCCACGGCGTGTGTGCCTCGCTCGGTGAGTCTGCATGACGGGCGGCTACCCGGGGCGGGTGCCGAGATGCGCGCTTCCCGGGGGTGGGGGAGCGGCCGGTGGGCGGCCAGGTCGCGCGCGGTGGGAACCGAACCCTCCGCCAAGATCGTCACGGCTTTCGTGCCCCGGCACGGAGGCCGGGGTACGCACCCGGCGGCGGGGCCCGCCCCCGTCGTCGTGCGTCGCCGCCTCCGCCCGGAGCACTGCTCAACACCCGCTCATTGCACGGAGATCGCACCACCATGACCACACCGCACCATCCCGCCGGCCACGTCCCCGCAGCCGGCAACCCCTACGCCGCCCCGCCCGGCGGCCCCGCCGTCCCGCCGCAGCAGGGACCCGCCGCTCCTCCGCAGGCCGGTTACGCCGCGCCGCCGCAGGCCGGTTACGCCGCTCCTCCGCAGGGCGGTCACGCCGCGCCGCCCCAGGGGGGTTACGCCGCCCCCGTGCCCGGTGGTTACGCCGCCCCGGCGCCCGGCGGGTTCTTCGTACCGACCGCCTGCCGGGCCTGCGGGGCCCAGGACGCCGCGAACGTCAAGGTCCGGGCCCACGTGGGCCTGCTCATCGTGATGCGCTTCGAGCACCTGGACGGGCCCTTCTGCCGCACCTGCGGCATATCCGTCGTCCGTCAGATGACCACCAGGGCGCTGTGCCTGGGCTGGTGGGGCCCGCTGTCCCTGGCGCTCTTCAACCCGTTCACGCTCCTGTGGAACCTGTTCGCCCACCGGAAGTTCAGCAAGCTGCCCCCGTCGCAGCCCGCCCCCGGCCGCACGCAGCTGGAGCCGGGCGTACCCGTGCTGCGGCGCCCGCAGGCGTACGCCACGCTCCTGCCGCTGGGCTGGGCGGTCTGGGTGGTCACGCAGATCGTGATCCACGCCAAGTGATCCACGCCAAGTGATCCACCCCGGGTGATCCGGCGGACCGGCCGGGCGCGCCCGGCCGGTCAGTCCGCGGCCACCGCCGCCAGGACCAGCCCGCCGTGGAACCGCTGGTAGACCGGCGTCCCGCCGGGCCACGCCGGGCTGCGCCCGAACGGCACCGCGACCGGCCCCGAGGCCGAACGCAGGTCGGCCAGCAGCGCCCGCTCCGGCAGCCGGGAGCCGGCGTCCACGAGCACCGGATCGCCGGACCCCAGAGCCTCGGCGACGGTCATGACCCCGACGGTCCCCGGCTCGCGCGCGGCCGCCACCGCTTCGGGCGCGTCCTCGGGGAACTCCTCGCCGGCATCGGCGAAGTCACCGGTGAACCAGTTCAGGAAGGCCGTGGCGAAGTCCCCGAAGTGCTCCTCGTACCGGGCGGCGCAGCGCACCACACCGGCCACGCCGACCAGCCAGTGCTGGTACGAGGGCGCGACCAGCTCGGCACCGTGGCCCTCCCGGAAGCCGAACACCGGCCCCCACGCCCCCGTCCCGCGGTCGACGTCCACGTAGTACGTCTCGGCGCCCGCATTGGTATGGACGATCCGGTACGAACCGGGCTCGCCGCACCGCCATCCGGCACCCGGGCGCCCGGAGCCGGCCGGGTGCGGGGCACCGAACGCGTCGTGGTCGCCGACCTGCAGCAGCCCGGCCCGACGGCACACCTCCCGGACAGGGCCGGGCACCGGGACGCCCCAGCCGTCCATCTCCGCGTCGGTCACCCCGTCACCGAGCCGCACGCTCTCCTCGGCCCCCGCGGCCTCCCGCAGGGCCCCCACCACGTCCCGCCACGAAGGCGTTTCACCGGTCCACATCACGCCCGCAGCCTTTCACGCCGCGCGCCCGCCTCCTTGCCACCCGGTCCGCGGGGGCCGCACACTCAGCCCTCGCGGGCCCCGCTGGTCCCGCGGACCGGGAGGAGGCCGGGGGCTGGTGGATGCGTTCGTCTTCACCTACGTGCTGAGCGCCGGGTTCACGTTCTGGTTCGGCGGTCTGCGGATCCGGTACCGGCGCCGGTGGCTCCGGCAGGAGTCCGCACCGCCCGCCGGCACACGGCCCGCCCCGCTGACGCTGCGCGAGGTGGCGTACGTACACGGCGGCCTCCGCCGCGTCGTGGAGACCGGCATGGCCGCCCTGCTCCTCTCCGGCCGGCTGACCCTGACCGGGCGACACGGGATCCTCATCGCTCCCGGCCCCCGGCCGGGCGACGCCGTCGAGGCCGCGGTGGTCAAGGCGTACGGGAACGGCGGCGGCACGGGACGCGACGCACGGCACGTACGGGACGCCGCGGCCCGCGCCGAGAGCCTGCGCTGGGTCGGCGGCCGCATGCGGCGCGACGGGCTGACCCGCCCCGGGTACGTGCCGCTCCCGGGTGAGCGCCGCGCGCACTGGGCCCTTCAGGCGTTCGCCGCCCTGTGGGGCGCGGCCTGGTTCGGCGTGGCGGTCGCCGAGGACGGCGCGCCGGGGGTCGCGGTCGGCGCGGTCGCCGCCGTCCTGGCCGTGGGGGTCTTCGTCGACCGGCTCACCACGCCGCGGCGCGCGCCCTCCCCGGTGGATCCCACCCCGCGCGGCAGCCGGCTGCTGGACGCCCTGGACGAGGACGGCGCGTGGGTGCGCGCCACCCGCGCCGGCCGCGACCTCTCGCCCCAGGACGCCCGCACCCTCGCCACGGTCGCCCGGCAGGGCCTGCACGCCCTCCCCGCCACCTCGGACCTGGCCCGGGCGGTCGGGACGCCCACGCGGGCGCCCCGGGAGGCCGTCTGACGCACCGACCGCACCCGCCCGCCGCCCCGCGGGCTACGCCTCTCCGGGCAGCTCCCACCTGGTCTCGCCCTCGTGCAGGTGGGCGGTGGGTGCCAGGCCCGCCGCCGCGGCGACCGCGGCGGACGCGTGGTGGTCGGGACGGATGTGGGCGCGGACCGTCCGTACGCCCTGCCCGCGCAGCCAGGCCACCAGCCCGCGCGCCGCCTCGGCGGCGATCCCGCGGCCCTGCCAGGGCGTCCCGACCACCCAGGCGACCTCGGCCGCGCACTCCGCCCCCGGAGCGGCGAGGGACACGGTCGCCTGCACCGTGCCGGCCAGGCGGTCCTCCGCGCGGACGCGGATCACCCAGTTCCACCACAGCACGGAGGGGTCGGGGGACCCGGCCACCAGCCGTAGGTACCGGTCGCGCAGGGCCTCGGGGGAGTAGGGGGCACCGCCGGTGAAGGCGTGCAGAGCCGGATCGCCGAGCACCGCGGCCATCTCCTCCGCGTGCTCCACGGCGAGCGGCACCAGGCGCAGCCGCTCGGTCTCGATGCCCGCGATCCGCATACCGGCCACGCCGTCGGCCGCGCTCACGCCGTCCGCCCCGTTCACACCGTCTCCCGTCCGGGCCCGGCCCCCTGCCGCCCCGGGGCCGACCTTACGGCCCCGCCGTGCGGTTCCCGCGCACGGCCCCGCCCGGCGGCTCAGACGTGGAGCTCGGGCGGGAAGCCGGTCCAGCGGAGCTCGGCGGGGAGGTGGCCGGTGTCGTTGAAGAGCAGGACCGCGGGCGGCCGGCCGGGCGCGTAGCGGATGACCGTCAGCGCCGCGTTGGCGTGGTTGATGCCCAGCCAGCGCCACTTCGGGGCGTCGAGGGCGGCACGGACGAGCCAGCCGACGAGGAAGTTGTGCGTGACGAGGAGTTCGTGGCGAGGTTCGGTGCCGGCGACGGGGCCGGTGAACCCGGCCAGCGCCGCCGCCGCGAGCCCGGGTCCCTGCTCGCGCTCCTCGGCCGGGAAGCCGTTCAGGAACCCCAGCATGGCGTCGGCCGTCTCCGCGGGCAATTCCTCGCGGGCCGGGAGGTACGGGATGTAGTCCCCTGCGGCGGCGCTGCGCCGCAGGGGGACGCCGTCGAGCCGGTCGCCGATCAGGCGTGCGGTCTGCTCGGCCCGGGCGAGCGGCCCGTGGTGGACCGCCGACAGCGGGACGCCGCGGAGGCGCTCGCCCAGCAGGGCGGCCTGGCGGCGGCCCGCCGCGGTCAGCTCGGTCTCGTCCGAGGAGGCCTCGCCGTGCCGGGTGAGGTACAGGTAGCGGTCGGCCGTGCCGGTCATCGGCGGTCCTCCAGCAGAAGTCGATCATGCGGACCTGTGGAGTGACGCGGGCCGGGACGGGCCGGTTCCCGGGAGGTGCGCGCCCCGTGCCCCCGCCCGGCGCGGGACGCGAGGCGCACTCCCGAGCCCGCAGGAACCGCCTAGCTCCGCGGCTGCACCCACAACGCCTCGGCCGTGGCGTACAGTTCGCCGTCCGCCGTGGCCAGGGCCGTGCCGACGGTGTACTTGCGGCCCGAGCTGGACAACAGCCAGGCGTACGAGACGAGGCCCGCGCCCACCGGCACCGGACGCAGCAGCCGGGCGCTCAGCGAGGCGGTGACCGCTCCGGCGGCCCGGCCGTCCAGCAGGCGCCCGGCCGCGTTGCCCGGGCAGTCCAGCGCGCCCCACACCAGCTCGCCCGGCAGCAGCGAGTCCGCGCCGCCCAGGTCCCGTCCGGGCGTCCAGGCGGTGGCGACGAGGTCGCGGCCCGGCACCACGCCGCAGTGCAGGCGCAGTCCGGTGTCGGGCGTACGGTCCAGGCCGCAGCCGAAGCAGTCGACCTGCCCCGGCGGCGGCGCGGCCCGGTAGGCCTCGGCCGCGGCGAGCGCCTCCTCCCAGGTCGGCGCGCCGGGCACGTCCGGGCCGCCGCCCGCGGCCGGGGTCGCCGCGGCCAGCACCACCTCGTCGGCCGTCAGTTCGCAGCCGCCGTCCGGGGTGCCGGCCAGCCGTACCGGCTGCTCCGTCGGCACCGGGCGCCGGAAGTCGACCCGCACCGTCTCGGCGGCAGCCCGCCCGGCCAGCACACCGGCCACGTACCCGCCGAACGCCACCCCCGGGTACCCGTGCAGGTGTTCCGGCACCTTGATCGTCTCGAAGTCGTTCATGGCGCCACCCCATCACAGGCGGGGCGCCCCGCTCCAGAGCCGGCGGGCCCGACCTCCACCGGCCCCCGGCCCGACGGCGCGCGGGCGGCAGCGGAACCTGCCGGCACCTGTCCGTGTCCGACCGGCTGACGAAGGCCCCCGACCGCAGGGCGGCGGTGCGTCCGCCCCGGCCCCGGCGGGCGGAGGAACCGTACAGCCCCGGGCCCGACCCCCGCCCGGCCGGGCCCGGGCAGCCTGTGACCCCGCACACCCTCCCTTGACCCCATAAGGAAGGTTTGCCTAATTTCCTGCCATGACCTCCCACGATCCGATACCCGGACCCGACCGCCCGGACGGCCCCGGCAGCCCCCTGGCCGGCTTCGACGTCGACTTCACCGGGCACGAGATCGAGCGCCGCGCCCAGATCCTCGCCGCGCTCGGCGCCGACTGGGACCCGGTCGAGGTGCTGCGCGGCGAGGAGGCGGCGTACGACCTCCTGTACTCGGGCCTCGACGCCGAGCAGCAGCGCCTGTACGACGACCTGGTCGCGGCCGGCGTGCTCCCGCGCCGCCCCGGCGGTGGCCGTGCTGCCGCTTGACCCGCAGGCCGATCCGGGCCGCCGCGCCTGGGTGACCTGCCCGAACTGCGAAGACGAGCGCGGCTGCGGGCCGTGCACGGCAGGCCGGAACTGCGCCGACCACTGGCGGTACCTCCTGACCCACACCGGCAGCCTCCTGCACCTCCAGTGCCCCGGGTGTACGCACGTGTGGGTGCACGAGAGCGGTTTCGGCGCGACGAGGCCCGTGCTCGACCACCACGCCCGCGCCCGCACCGACCTGGGCACGGCCTAGGCTGACAGGCGAAAAGCCAGGCCAGGCACGCGCCCACCCGGGCCGTCGCAGACGGTCCGGGTGGGGCTGGGCGAGCCGGGGGCGGAACTACTGGGCGTTGGTGCCCTCCACAGTGCCGGGCTGGGCGAGACCCCCGGGCGGGACGGCCGAGTCCGGGCCGGGCGGCGGGCCGCACGGCGCGGTGATGCACTGCCACTCGGGGTTCTCGGGGACGTGGATGCGGTCCGGCTTGTGGGGCCGCTTCCCCTTCTTGCCGGGGTGCTTCTTCCCGTCGTGCTTCTTGCCCCCGTCGTGGTGCGTGCCGGAGCCGTCGCCCGGGTCGATGACGATCTGTTTCTCGTTCGTCCGCAGGAACAGCGTGGACTTGTTGTCGTCGCCGGCGTCCGTCACGACCGTGTGCGAGGTCGAGGGGGTGGCGGCGAAGGCGGTCGCGGGGACCAGCACACCGCCGGCGGCTATGGCGGTCGACGCGGCGAACAGGACGAAGCGGTGCGGTCGGAAGGGGCGGGTCATGGTGCTCTCCTCTGGTGGATCGGAAGGGGAGATTCCAGTACGCCCTGCCGCCGCTCCCACGTCATGCCCCTGGATCTCGTGTCTTGACAGGACGCCGAGACCGTGGGGGCCGCTCCGCGCGGCGCCTCAGCCGGCCGCGCGGCGCTCCGGCAGCGGCGTACCGCAGGCGCTGCAGTAGCGCGCGTCCACCTCGATGGCGTGCCGGTGGCAGTTCCCGCACACCAGATGCACCGCGCACTCCGGGGGCCCCGACCGCGCCGGTGAGCGCCGGCCGATGCGCAGACCGGTGCGCCGGCGGTGCGCGGTGAGCAGCACCAGCCCGTCCGGGCCGGCGTCGATGCCCCGGGCCTTCCCCCGCGGCACCAGGACCACCATCCCGGGCCGCAGCTCACGGGCCCCGCCGCCCACGGTGAGGGTGCCGCCCCCGGCGACCACTATCACCAGCACGTCGACCTCGGCCTCCGTGTGGGCGGCCACCGAATGCCCGGCAGGGAAGCGGACCACGTTCGCGTCGAGCTGGCGCGTACGGCGCCGCAGCCGCCAGAGCGCGCCGCTCTGCTCCTGCTCGGGCTCCCGCATGAGGCTGGTGAGGGTGACGCCCTCCATCTCCGTCTCCGTCAATGCCCGCCTCGCCCCGTTCTCGACTCACGTTCTCGCCCCGCCATGATCCCCTACCCGGACCGGCCGGGGAGGGCGGGCCCGGAGATCGGAGCGGCGGGAACCGCGAGCGCCGGGGGTCCGGGCCGGCGCGACGGCACCACGTAACCTTCCCTGCGTGTCAGCCTCCCACCCGCACCGTGTCGCCGTCCTCGTCCTCGACGGAGCCAAGCCCCTCGACGTGGGCATCCCCGCCCAGGTGTTCACGACCCGCGCGAGCATGCCGTACGAGGTACGGGTGTGCGGCGCGGAGCCCGGGCTCGTGACCGGCGGCGACGGCCTGTCGTACGCGGTGGCGCACGGTCTTGAGGCACTGGCCTGGGCCCAGACCGTCTTCGTCCCGGGCTACCGGTTCCCCGACCGCGACGACCCCCCGGGGGCCGTCCTCGACGCACTCGTCGCCGCGCACGAGCGCGGCGCGCGCCTCGCCGGCATCTCCACGGGGGCCTTCGCGCTCGCCGCCACCGGCCTGCTCGACGGCAAGCGCGCCACCACGCACTGGCACTACACGCGGGCGCTCGCCGAGAAGCGGCCCCTGGTGCGGGTCGACGAGAACGTCCTGTTCGTCGACGAGGGCAGCGTCCTCACCTCGGCCGGTGCAGCCTCGGGCATCGACCTGTGCCTGCACGTCCTGCGCCGCGACCTCGGGGTGGCGGCCTCGAACCACGCCGCCCGCCGGCTCGTGGCCGCCCCCTACCGCAGCGGCGGCCAGGCGCAGTACGTACCGCGCAGCGTGCCCGAACCCCTGGGCGAGCGGTTCGCCGCGACCCGCGAGTGGGCCCTGCACCGGCTCGGCGACCCCCTCACCCTCCAGGACCTGGCCCGGCACGCGGCGGTCTCGCCGCGCACGTTCTCCCGCCGCTTCGCCGAGGACACCGGGTACACGCCGATGCAGTGGGTGATGCGGGCCCGCATCGATCTGGCGCGCGAGCTGCTGGAACGTTCCGAGCGCAGCGTCGAGCAGATCGCGGCGGACGTCGGCCTGGGCACCGGCTCCAACCTCCGGCTGCACTTCCAGCACATCCTGCGGACCACCCCCAGCGAGTACCGGCGCACCTTCACCCGCGGGGAGTGACCCCGGGGCGAGCCCTCCGCAGTCCGCCGGCCTGTCCGCAGCGCTTGGCGCGATCCTTGCGGACCGTGGCAATCACGCCGCTGTCATGACCGTCCCGCACCGGCGAACCTGATCACGAACACGGAGGGACACACACCATGACTCGCATCGCCATCAACGGATTCGGCCGCATCGGCCGCAACGTCCTCCGCGCCCTGCTCGAGCGCGACAGCAAGCTCGAGATCGTCGCGGTCAACGACCTGACCGAGCCCACCGCCCTCGCGCGGCTGCTCGCCTACGACAGCACCTCCGGCCGGCTCGGCCGCCCGGTGACGGTCGACGGCGACACCCTCGTCGTGGACGGCCGCCGCATCAAGGTGCTCGCGGAGCGCGAGCCGGCGCAGCTGCCCTGGGCCGAGCTCGGCGTCGACATCGTGCTGGAGGCCACCGGCCGCTTCACCTCCGCGACCGCCGCCCGCGCCCACATCACCGCGGGTGCCAAGAAGGTCCTGGTCAGCGCCCCGTCGGACGGTGCGGACGTGACCCTCGCGTACGGCGTGAACAGCGACACGTACGACCCCGAGGTGCACACGATCGTCTCCAACGCGTCGTGCACCACCAACGCGCTCGCCCCGCTGGCCGCGGTCCTCGACGAGCTCGCCGGCATCGAGCACGGCTTCATGACGACGGTGCACGCCTACACGCAGGAGCAGAACCTGCAGGACGGCCCGCACCGCGACCCCCGCCGCGCCCGCGCCGCCGGCGTCAACATCGTGCCGACCACCACGGGTGCCGCGAAGGCCATCGGCCTGGTGCTGCCCAACCTCGACGGCAAGCTGTCCGGCGACTCCATCCGCGTGCCCGTCCCGGTCGGCTCGATCGTCGAGCTGAACACCACGGTCGCCCGCGACGTCACGCGCGAGGCCGTCCTGGAGGCCTACCGCGCCGCCGCGCAGGGCCCGCTCGCCGGCGTCCTGGAGTACTCGGAGGACGCGCTGGTCTCCGCCGACATCGTCGGCAACCCGCACTCGTCGATCTTCGACTCCGAGCTCACCCGCGTCGAGGGCCGCCACGTCAAGGTCGTCGCCTGGTACGACAACGAGTGGGGCTTCTCGAACCGCGTGATCGACACGCTGGAGCTCATCGCCGGTCGCTGAACCACCCCCGGGGCCGGTGAGGCCGGTCCCGGACCAAGACCCTGACCGGGGAAAAGGGCCGCACGGAGCGGAACGGGCGTCACGACCCGCACCGCACCGTGCGGCCCCCATCCGTTCCCGCGGTCGCGGAGGCCGCGGAGCGCTCAGTGGGCCCCGCGGTCCTTGCCCTGCCGGCCCTTCCGCGCCGTCTCCTCCTGCGCCTCGGTGTTCGGGGTGAGGGCGTCCCCGCCCTCGCCGTCGCGGCCCGCCGTGCTCCGGGACCGCGCCCGGTCCGCCTCGCGGGGGTGCGAGGGGCCGGGCCGCCTGCGCCGGCTCTCCTGGCTGTCGTCGTCGAGCGGCACGCCTCCCGCACCGCCCTGGGGCACCTCGTCCATGGCACACCTCTCCCTTCACGTCACGTGCGTGCAAGGACGCGGGTACCCGTTCCGGCCGGGAGCATCCGCCTCCCGCCGACGGTCCGCCGGCCCCCCGGGTCGCGGTGCGGCGCGACCCGGCGTAGAGCTGGGGTCATGAACGAGGACAAAACGTCGTGGCACCCGGGCGAGATCGTGCCGGCCAGCGGGATCTACGAATGCGACTGCGGCGGCGAACACCACTGGAGCACCGACGTGCGGGGCCACCGCTTCCCGCCCCTGCCGGACGTGTGCCTCGGCGAGTACTGGACGCTGAAGACCGAGACCCACCCGGAGGCCTCGCAGCCCTGAGGCCGGGGCGCCGCCCGGCGTGACGCGGCCGGCCGGCGCGGCCGGTCCCCGGACTCGCCGCGCCCGCGGGCTTCACCGGACTGGAGAGGGGCCGCCCGGGTCCGGGCCGTCGGCGACGTGCCCGCCCGGAACCGCCGGACCCGGGCCGCCCAGGACCTCGTACAGCCCGGCCAGTTCCCGTACGGCCTGCCGGACCGCCGCACGGAGCCCCGGCGGATCCAGCACCTCGGCCCCGGGGCCGAGCCGCAGCAGGTCGCCCACCGCGACCCGGTCGTTCTCCACGGCCATCGCCACCTCCACCCAGCCCTCCGCGTCCGGGGCGCCCGCCCCTGCCAGCGCCGCGACGCCCGCGGAGCCGAACCGCACCGGCAGCAGCCGTGCCGCGCGGGGTGACAGCCGCAGCCGGGCCGTCTGCTGCAGGCAGGCCGCCTCCAGCCGTCGCGCGGACTCCTCCCAGTACGCGGCGAGGCCGAATCCCTCAGGCCGGTCGAACGTTTCGCCGAGCACCTCCACGGCAAGGAAGCGTGAGACCCGGTACGTACGGGGCTCGGGTGCCCCGTCGGCCCGCGCCACCAGGTACCAGGCGCCGCCCTTCAGCACGAGCCCCAGCGGCAGCAGTTCGCGCCGCACGTCGCCCCGCCACCGCCGGTAGTCGGCCCGTACCACCCGCTGGTCCCACACCGCCTGCGCGATCGCCGCGAGGTACGGCACCGGGTCGGCGTCGCGGAACCAGGCCGGGGCGTCCAGGTGGAAGCGGTCCTGCACCACGCGGACGCGCCCGGCCAGCGCCGTCGGCAGGGCGGCCTCCAGCTTGAGCCGGGCCGTGGCCAGGTCCGCGCCGAGCCCCAGCTCCGCCGCCTGCCCCGGCGCGCCCGCGAACAGCAGCGAGTCCGCCTCCGCGCCGGTGAGCCCGGTCAGTCTCGTCCGGTACCCGTCCACCAGCCGGAACCCGCCCGCGGGCCCGCGGTCCGCGCACACCGGCACTCCCGACGCACCCAGCGCCTCGATGTCCCGGTGCACCGTGCGCACCGACACCTCCAGTTCCGCGGCGAGTTCACGGGCCGTCAGCCGCCCCCGGTTCTGGAGCAGCAGCAGGAGCGTGATCAGTCGGTCGGCGCGCATGGCTCATGTATATGACAGAAGGTGTCAGGTACCGGCCGGAGGATGACTGCCCTGAGCCCGAGCACTCCGGGGAGGAAACCCATGAGCAGCACCCGCCACACCACCGGCCGGTTCCGGTACGCGGACTGGACCGAGGAGCCCGCGGACAGCGCCGGCACCGCCGACGCCCACGGCGCCGCCGGCACCGTGCCGCGGCTGGCCGGCGCCACCGTCACGAACACCTTCTCCGGCGGCATCGAAGCCGCCGGCACCGTGTGCCGCTACACCATCGCGTACCTCGGCCCCGCCGAAGGCACGTTCACCGGCCTCGAACTGCTCAGCGGCAGCCTCGACGGCCGCAAGGGCGGCTTCGTACTGGCCGAGAGCGGCACCTTCGACGCGGACGGCACGCACTGCACGTTCGAGGTCGTACCCGGCTCCGGCACCGGAGAACTCGCCGGTCTGCGCGGCACCGGCCACTTCTTCTCGCCGCACAGCCCCGAGTCGGTGGCGTACGCCTTCGACTACGAACTGCCCGGGGCCTGACGGCCGCAGGCGCCCCCTGCCGGCGTGCGCGACGGCTCTCCCACGGGGAGAATCGGAATGGTGAACGACGCAGGGGGCACCGCTCCGGGCGCCTCACAGGCCGCCGCGGGCGGCAGCGGCGGACGACGTCTCGCCCTCGCGGCCATGGTCTTCACGGTCGCGATGGTCTTCGTGGACCAGACGATCGTCAGCATCGCCGCCCCGAGCATCACCGAGGAGCTGGGCCTGTCGTCCTCCGGGATGCAGCGCGTGGTCAACGCCTATCTGCTCGCGCTCGCCGCGTTCTTCGCGCTAGGCGGCCGGCTCGCCGACATCCACGGGCACCGCCGGATGGTGGTGGCGGGCACGTTCGTCTTCGTCGTCTCGTCGGTGCTGTGCGGCTCCGTGCCGAGCGGCGACCTCGCCCAGACCTGGCTCGTGCTCTTCCGCGCCACCCAAGGGCTGGGCGCGGCACTGGTGTTCCCCGCGGCGCTGGCCGTGGTCGTCGCCGTGTTCCCGGTCGACGAACGGGGCCGTGCACTGGCCGTGTTCTACGTCCTGGCCGGCGCGCTCACCGCGCTGGGCCCGCTGCTCGGCGGCTGGCTGACCGCCTGGACCTGGCGGGCCGTGTTCTGGGTGAACCTGCCCGTCGCCGTCGTCGCCCTGCTCCTGACCGCCTTCGCCCAGTTCCCCGACGCACGGCGGCGCGAGCGCCTCGACGCGCCCGGCGCGGTGCTGGTGGCGACCGGTCTCGGCCTCAACGTCCTCGGTCTCCAGCAGGCGTCGTCCTGGGGCTGGGGGAGCGCCGCCACCTGGGCCTGCATCCTCGGCGGGCTCACCGTCCTCGCGGTCTTCTGCCGGTACGAACTGCGCACCGCCCAACCGCTGATCCGGCTGCGGGTGTTCCGCGACCGGGCGTTCACCGCGGACACCCTCGTGCTCTTCTTCGCGACGCTGGCGTTCGTCCCGGTGATGTTCTTCGCCTCGGTGTACGCGCAGGTCTCGCTCAGCGCCTCCCCGCACCAAGCCGCCCTGTACGTGCTGTACTTCTTCGCCGGCTTCGGCCTCGCCGCCCAGTGGGGCGGCCGGATCCTCGACAAACGCGGAGCCCGTCCCGCGATGCGCCTCGGCACGGCCCTGGCCTGCGCCGGGTTCGCCTTGTGGGCGACCCGGCTGACGGACCTCTCGGCCCACGACCAGTGGCCGTACGCCTGCCTCGCCGGGGCGGGCATCGGCTTCCTGCTGTCGCCGGCCTCCACGGACGCCGTCAACCGGGCGATCGGAGCCTCGTACGGCGAGGTCACCGGCATCACCCAGACCGTGCGCAACTACGCGGCCGCCGTCGGGATGGCGGTCTTCGGTACGGTCCTCACCCACGTCACCACCGACCGGGTGGCGCGGACGCTGACGGCGAAGGGCACGCCGGAGGACGCGGCGCACGGCCTGGCCCGCGGCATCGCGGAACGCGTCACGGGCCACCCGGACGACCACGTGCCCACCGGCGACGGGCCCACCGCCACGGCGATGCGGCACGCCATCCAGGACATCCGCCTGGACTTCGCCGAGGCCAACCGGTGGGTGTTCTACGGGATGGCCATCGCGCTCGGCGTGGCGTACCTGTGCACCCTCCTGCACCCGGGGACCCGGGTGACCACGCCGTCCGGCCGTGATCCCGTGCGCACGTCCGAACCCGTCCCGGCCGCCGCGCCGCGGCGCACCCGACGGTCCTGACCGAACGGGGGAGCGACCCGCATGCACGAGCACGAACTCGCCGCCAGGGCTCCGCGGAGGCTCGCTGCCGGAGGCCTCCTCTGGGCCTCGCTGATCCAGATGCTCGTGGTCAACAACGTCTTCGTCCTGCCCCGGGCCACGAACCAGAACCTCGTGCGCGAGATCATTTCGGCACTCGGCATCACCCGCTGCGGCCGCATCGAGGGGTTCCGCTTCTGTTCCCCCTGGCACGAGGCGGCCGACGTGGCCTGGATCGTCGGGGGCGCGTGCCTGTTCCTGGGCGCGGTGCTCAACGCGGCGCTCTTCCCGCCGGGCCGGATCAGGAACGCGGCCTTCGCCACCCTGGCGGTCAGCGGCCTGGGCCTCACGTCCACGGGCCTCAACCCGTACAACGTCCGTCCCACCGTTCACCTGTTGTCCGCCGGCACCTGCTTCTTCTTCGGGGCCGCGGGCGTGCTGCTGCTGGGGACCCTGCTCCGGCGGGCGGGCCGGCCGTACTGGGGCACCCTGGGCATCGTGTGCGGCGTGACGTCCCTGGTCTGCGCCGTGCTCACCGGGGTCAGGCCCGACCCCGGCGCCCAGGGGGCGGTCGAACGGGCCGCCGCCTGGCCCAGCGTCCTCTGGATCATCGGCTCCGGTGCCGTCATCGCCTTCTCGGCGGGCCGCGACCTCCGGGCGGGCCGGGCCCGTGAACCGGCGGCGCGCTCCGGTGGCCGGCCCGGGTGACGGGCGCGGGTGAGCGCGGCCCTCGGCGCCCGGTGCCCCTACACCGGTTGCGTGGCGGGTACGCCGTCTCCGGGCGGCTCGGGTCCGGAAGGCCGCGCACCCCGCTCCAGCCGCCCCTCGACCGCGGGGGCCCGGCCGGTCAGCAGCATCAGCAGCGCGGAGACCGGCCCGCGGATCTCCTCGCCCTCGCCGCGGCTCCACTCCACGTCCGTCGCGACCAGCCGGGCCCGGGGCAGCGGCCAGGGGCGGGGCGGGAAGCGCATCGTCCAGACCCGGTCCGCGGCGTCACGCGCGGCCAGCGGCGGCATCGGCCGCTCGCGGCCGAGCGCCAGCGCGATGTCCTGGCCGTGCACGAGGACGTCCAACAGCGACTCGCGGGGCGTGGTGCCGAGCGCCATCCGGCGGGAGCCCGCGATCTCGCGGAGGTCGGCCACGATCTCGGCGGTCGGCCGCGCGGCCTCGCGTACCGCGGAGTCGTGGATCATCCGGTCGGTGTTGCCGCGGGCGCGCACGAACTCGCGCAGCGCCCAGCCGACGGTGGAGCGCGCCCCGATGGTCAGGTGCGCGGCCACGTCCCGGACCCGCCAGTCCCCGCACTGCGTGGGGCGCTCCCATTCCTGCGGGGCCAGGCCCTCCAGGAGCTCCGCCAGGCTCGTCCGCTCACGTTCGACGATCGTCCA
This sequence comes from Streptomyces sp. NPDC101118, assembly GCF_044759445.1. Lineage (NCBI taxonomy): Bacteria > Bacillati > Actinomycetota > Actinomycetes > Kitasatosporales > Streptomycetaceae > Streptomyces > Streptomyces sp. NPDC101118. The sequence continues at coordinate 108,257 of NZ_JBIVZG010000012.1, forward strand.
CAGTTCGTCGGTCCCCAGGGCAAAGGTCACGGGAATCACCTACTCAAGTGGTAAGCTTCTCTGACCAAATTAGTCAGTCTCTCTGACTGAAGTCAAGGTTGTGGGACGGGGTGTCGAGGATGGCGGCGGAGGACGGTCTCAGCACGGGCGTGCTCCTGTTCATCCCGTACCGCGCGCTGGAGGACCGGGTCTTCGCGGCGCTCGCCGAGGCCGGGTTCGACGACTTCACGCCCGCCCAGGCGCGCGTGATGCAGCGGATCGGCCCCGACGGGACCCGGCTGACCGAGCTGGCCGCCCAGGCCCAGATCACCAAGCAGACGGCCGGCTTCCTGGTCGACCAGCTGGAGAAGACCGGCTACGTCCGGCGGACGCCGGACCCGACCGACAGGCGGGCGCGGCTGGTGTGCGCCGCGGAGAAGGCGTGGGCGGCCAAGCGCGTCGCCGACGCGGTCGTCGCCGAGGTGGAGGGGGAGTGGGAGGCCCACCTCGGCGCCCGGCGGATGAAGCAGCTCCGGGAGGCGCTGACGATGCTGCGCGAGATCACCGACCCCTGGGCCTGAGTGCAGCCCCGCCGCCGGGGGCCCCTCGGCTCGGCACCGCGGCCCCCGGCGGGACGGGCGACTACGCGTCGACGGCCTCGGTCACGTGCCGCCAGCCGTCGAGGTCCGTGATGCGTGCCGCCAGCGCGGCGCGCATGCCCGTGGCGCCGGAGGTGCCGAGGGCCAGGCGCAGCGGAGGGTGGGGGCTGTCGACCGCGGCCCGGATGCCTGCGGCGATCCGCGCCGCGGCGGAGAACGCGGATTCCGGCAGTTCCCCGATGCCCTTCTGCACCTCGCGGACCGTCCCGTCGTAGTCGGCCAGGCCGGCCGCGACGTCGAGGTTGGCGAGGAAGGGCGTCGCGGTCATCCCGGGCTGGACGAGCGTGACCTTGATGCCGAGCGGTGCGACCTCGGCCACCAGCGCCTCCGACAGCCCCTCGACCGCGTACTTGGTCGCGGCCAGCAGTCCCACGCCGGGATGCGCGTACTGCCCGTAGACGGACGAGCCCTGGAGCACGTGCCCGGACCGCTGGGCGCGGAGTACCGGCAGCGTGGCGCGGAGCACGTTGAGCACTCCGAAGACGTTGGTGTCGAACACGGCGCGGACCTGCGCGTCCGAGGCCTCCTCGACGGCGCCGAAGAGTCCGTAGCCGGCGTTGTTGGCCACCACGTCGATGCGGCCGAACCGGGCGAGCGTGCGTTCCACCGCCTCCCGGACGGCCTGCTCGTCACGCACGTCCGCCGGGACGAGGAGCAGGCGCTCGCCGTGCGCTTCGGCCAGCTCCTCCAGGGGAGCGGTGTCGCGGGCGAGGGCCGAGACGGCTTCGCCGTTCTCGAGTGCCTGGAGCGCCAGTTCGCGGCCGATGCCGGACGTCGCGCCGGTGATCAGCCAGGTGCGGGGACGGGTCTGCTGGTTGGGTGTCGTGTTCATGTTGCGACCGTAGGCGGTTAGCTCGTAACGAGTCAACCCGGATACTGATGCTGGTTGCTTGTTAACCGGGTTAGCGGCTCATCCTGCTGAGGTAGGCTGAGGGCATGACCAGTGCAGCAGCCGGATCTCCGGAACACAGCCCGCGCACCGTCACGGCGTCGGTGGAGGCCCTTCTCGCGTTCGTGAACACCCGCGAGGACGGGTCCGGCCGGCGGGAGTCGTTCGGGGGCGGGGAGTCGTTCACGGCGTGGCTGGCGGAGTCCGGCGCGTTCGGGGGCGGGCTTCCCGGCGAACTCGTGGCGACCGACGCCGACGCCGCGGCCGCGCGCGAGCTGCGCGACGCCCTGGTGACGGTGCTGCTCGCGCACTCGGGTGACGAGGAGGCTCTGGGTGAGCCGCTGCAGCGCGCCGAGCGGCACCTGCGGCGGGCGGGCTCGCTCTACCCGCTGGCGACGGTGGTCACGGCCGACGGTGTCGAGCTGGCGTCACCGCAGGCGGGGGTGGAGCGGGTGTTCGGAACCGTCCTGGCCGCGGTGACGACCTTCGCCCAGAGCGGTGACTGGGGGCGCGTCAAGGCGTGCCGGAACCCCCCGTGCCACTTCGGCTTCCTCGACCGCACCCGTAACGGGGCGGGGCTGTACTGCAGCCCCGGCTGCGGCTCCCAGGTGTCCATGCGCAACTACCGCCGGCGGCAGCGGGAGGGCGGTGGGGAATAGGCCGGTGGCGCCCCCGGTTCCAGGGTATGGTTGAACAATCAACAATCATGCGAAGGGGAGCCAGCCATGCAGTTCGGCATCTTCACCGTCGGCGACGTCACGCCCGATCCGACGAACGGCCGCGTGCCGAGCGAGCACGAGCGGATCAAGGCCATGCTCGCGATCGCGCAGAAGGCCGAGGAGGTCGGCCTGGACGTCTTCGCCACCGGTGAGCACCACAACCGGCCCTTCGTCCCCTCCTCGCCGACGACCATGCTCGGCTACGTGGCGGCGCGTACCGAGAAGCTGGTCCTCTCCACCTCGACGACCCTGATCACGACGAACGACCCGGTGAAGATCGCCGAAGACTTCGCGATGCTCCAGCACGTCGCCGACGGCCGCGTCGACCTGATGATGGGCCGCGGCAACACCGGCCCGGTCTACCCCTGGTTCGGCAAGGACATCCGCGACGGCATCGACCTCGCCATCGAGAACTACGCCCTGCTCCGCCGCCTGTGGGACGAGGACGTGGTCACCTGGAAGGGCAAGTTCCGTACGCCGCTGCAGTCCTTCACCTCCACCCCGCGCCCCCTGGACGGCGTCGCGCCCTTCGTCTGGCACGGCTCCATCCGCTCCCCGGAGATCGCCGAGCAGGCCGCCTACTACGGCGACGGCTTCTTCCACAACAACATCTTCTGGCCGGCCTCCCACACCGAGCAGATGGTGAACCTGTACCGGCAGCGCTACGCCCACTACGGCCACGGCACCCCCGAGCAGGCCATCGTCGGCCTCGGCGGCCAGGTGTTCATGCGGAAGAACTCCCAGGACGCCGTCCGCGAGTTCCGCCCGTACTTCGACAACGCGCCCGTCTACGGCCACGGCCCCTCGCTCGAGGAGTTCACCTCGCAGACGCCGCTGACCGTCGGCTCGCCGCAGCAGGTCATCGAGCGCACCCTGTCGTTCCGCGACTACGCCGGCGACTACCAGCGCCAGCTCTTCCTGATGGACCACGCGGGCCTCCCGCTGAAGACCGTCCTGGAACAGCTGGACCTCCTCGGCGAAGAGGTCGTACCGGTCCTCCGCAAGGAGTTCGCCAGCCTGCGCCCGGCCGGTGTGCCGGACGCCCCGACCCACTCCGCCCGCGTGGCGGCCGCCCACGACAAGGCCCAGGGCAAAGCCCAGGGCAAGGCCCAGGGCAAGGCCCTCAACAAGGCTCAGGAGCAGGAGGTACGGGCATGAAGCTCGTCGTCGTATCGGCAGGGCTCAGCTCCCCTTCCTCGACCCGCCTGCTCGCCGACCGCCTGACGGCCGCGACGCTCGGCCGGGTGGACGCCGCGCCCCAGGTCATCGAACTGCGGGACCTGGCCACCGAGATCGCCCAGCACTTCGTCACCGGCTTCCCGCCCGCCCGGCTGGCCGCCGCGCTCGACGCGGTGGCGGCCGCGGACGGCCTGATCGCCGTGACACCGGTCTTCGCCGGCTCGTACAGCGGTCTGTTCAAGTCCTTCTTCGACCTCATCGACAAGGACGCCCTCACCGGCAAGCCCGTGCTGCTCGGCGCGACCGGCGGCACGGCCCGGCACTCGCTGGTCACGGAGCACGCCCTGCGCCCGCTGTTCAGCTACCTCCGCGCCCTCGTCCTGCCGACCGCCGTGTACGCGGCCTCGGAGGACTGGGGCGAGGAAGGGCTCGCCCAGCGCATCGCCCGCGCGGGCGCCGAACTGGCCCGCTTCATGGCCCCTGCGGCCCGGGACACCGCTCCGGCAGCCGTCCCGGACGTCGACACCGGCGCCGCGATCGCCCCGCGCTCGCTGACGGGAGCCGTCACCTCGATGGACCCCACGGCCGCCTTCGGCCTGGTCCCGTTCGAACAACGCCTGGCGGCGCTCCGGGCCGGCTGAGGCCGCGGTCCTTCCGGTCAGGTCCGGCGCCCGGGCCGGGCCCGACCGGCCCCGCCCGGCGGCAGCAGGGCTTCGGCGGCGGTCGCCGCGACGGCCTCGGCGACCGCCGACAGGGCCGGCGAGTCGAGCTTCCACTGCTGCCAGTACAGGGGGACGTCCAGGGGCGGGGCCGGGGCCAGCAGTACCAGCCGGCCGGCCCGCACCAGCGGCTCGGCCTGGGGTTCGGGTACGAGGCCCCAGCCGAGGCCCGCCGCGACCGAGTCCCGGAACCCGTCCGACGCCGGCACCAGGTGCCGGATCCGCCCGGCCCCCGACCGGCCGCGGGTCAGCGACCGTACGAAGGCGTCCTGGAGCTCGTCCCGCCGGTCGAACACCACGGTCGGTGCCACCGGCAGGTCCTCGGCCAGGGTGCCGGTGAAGTGCCGGGCGGCGAACTCCGGCGTGGCCACGGGCAGGTAGCGGGCCAGCCCGAGCGGCCGTACCGTGCAACCCGCCACGGGATCGGGCGAGGACGTCACGGCCGCCATCACCTGCCCCTCCCGCAGGAGGGCGGTGGTGTGCGATTCGTCCTCACGGTGCAGCTCGAAGCAGACCGGGGGATCCTGCGGCACGCGGGTGAGCGCCGGCAGGAACCAGGTCGCCAGCGAATCGGCGTTCACGGCCACGGGCACCCGCGCCGGCCCCCCTTCCTCCGCCAGGCCCAGCTCGGCCCGGGCGTCCCGCTCCAGCCGGGCCAGCTGCCGCGCGAACCGCACCACCACCTCACCCGACTCGGTGGGCCGCACCGGCTTGGTGCGCATCAGCAGCACCCGCCCGGTCCGCTGCTCCAGGGCCTTCACCCGCTGGCTGACGGCGGAGGGCGTCACGTGCAGGGCGGCGGCCGCGGCGTCGAAGGTGCCCTCGTCGACCACCGCGAGCAGGGTCCTGACCTGGTCCAGGGGAAGTTCGTCCATAAGTAGCGCTAACGGTACCTAAGAATCTTTAGCTGTACTCATCCTCGGGCGATCCATACGGTCGGAGCATGACCAGCAGCACCATCGCCGCCGTACTCGCCGGCTTCGGCACCGGACTCTCCCTCATCGTGGCCATCGGCGCGCAGAACGCCTTCGTCCTCCGTCAGGGCGCCCGCCGGCAGGCCGTCCTCGCCGTCGTGGCCGTCTGCGCCGTCTCCGACGCGGTGCTGATCGCGCTCGGCGTGGCCGGAGTGGGAGCGTTCGTCACGGCCTGGCCGGCGGCGCTGACCGCGGTCGCCCTGGCGGGCGGCGGATTCCTCCTCTGCTACGGCTTCCTCGCGGCCCGGCGGGTGCTGCGCCCGGACCCGGCGGCCGCCCTCACGACGGGCGGACCCGACACCGGATCCGCCCGCCGCGCGGTACTGACCTGCCTGGCCATGACCTGGCTCAACCCGCACGTGTACCTCGACACGGTCCTGCTGCTCGGCTCCCTCGCCTCCGACCGCGGCGACCTGCGCTGGGCCTTCGGCGCGGGCGCGGCCCTGTCGAGCCTGACCTGGTTCTTCGCCCTCGGCTTCGGCGCCCGCCTGCTGAGCCGCGCCCTCTCCCGCCCCAAGGCCTGGCGCGTCCTCGACGGCCTGGTGGCGGCGACGATGCTGGCCATGGGCGGCATGCTCGTCGCGGGCGCCTGAGCCCGGGCCGCCGCGTCCGGCCCCTACGGGGCGTCGAGAAGGGTGACGGCCTCGGCGAGGTCGGCGTACGCGGGCCCGAAGTCCCCCGCGGCAGTGCGGAACATCGCGCGGTCCGTCAGGGCCCGGGCGAGGCGCCCCGGGTCGTCGGCCAAGCGGCGGGCGAGCGCCACGCCTTCGTCGAAGTACGGCTGGTACCGCTCCACGAACCGGTAGGTGTGGTCGCCGTCCCGGACCGCCACGCGGACGCTGATCCGGCGCTGGACGTCGACCAGTTCGGGCAGGCGGCCGGCCTCGCGCAGGACCGCCGCCTCCGCTTCGAGCCCCGGCAGACCGCCGACGAAGGCTTCCCGTACGTCCCCCGACCACCCCACGTCGGTGCCGAACGGCGGCATCGGCGACCCGGCGCTCGCGGCCGGTTCGCCGGCCCGCCCGGACAGGACGAACAGGGTGAGCCAGGACGAGGTGCGACCGGGGCCCTTCGCCCCGCCCGCCGCCAGCTCCTCCAGGATGGTCAGGGCCTCCCGCCGCGCGGCCGTGGCCTCCGCCCCGTCCCCGGCGGCCTCACGCATCCGGGCGTGGTGGACCAGCGCGCAGGCGAGCAGGGGCCGGTCCACGCGCCGCTCGGTGATGAAGCGCCGGATCGTGTCGAGGAACGTGCGGAAGACGGCCGACGCCTCGTCGTGCAGGCCGGCGCCCTCCAGGTTCGCCGCCCACTCGACCAGGTTCCCGAAAGAGTCCTTCAGGGTCTGGTGCCCGGCCTCCTCCTCGTTGAGCTCCGCGGCCTCCAGGAAGCGCCCTTCCTCGGCCAGGACGGTCGTGAGGCGTCCGCCCCGGCCGGCCGCGCGCATCTCCTCGCAGACCGCGCGTCCTTCCGCCCTGCGCCCGAGGGCGAACAGGGCCCACTGGCAGGCGCCGAGCGCCCGGTTCAGCCGCTCGGCCCGGGACGGCGTGCCGGCCTCGATGCTCCGTGCGACCTCGACCGCCTCGACGGCCAGCGTCAGGCGCACCTCCGGGTCCCGGCCGCCCATCGCGAGGAGCGCGTCCACCAGCTTCGGGGCGTACGCCTGCCGGTTCACCTCCAGCAGCACCCGGTACGCGGCCACCTGCTCGCCGACGGACGGACGGCCGGACCCCAGCAGCAGCACGCGCGCCTGCAGTACCGCGTCGTGATCGATCTTCCCCATGTTCCCCCCTGAGTCCGGATGATCCGAGAAGCAGATTCTGGGAGTTGGGGTGCGGACCGGACAAGGCTCACGAACTGTGCGTTCCGTCCTAGGAGAAACGCGGCTGACCTGCGATGATGTACACGTCTTTACGCCCGGCCGGCGGGCGGTCAGAGGGTGCCGGCGAGGGAGATGCCGCCAGGGGTGCCCGCCACACCCGTGACGTCCCCGAACCCCGTCCACGTACCGTCGCCGTGCCGCACGGTGTGGAACGGCCGGCCGTCGGAGACCGCGATGACGTGACCAGGTTCCCGGCGGCCGCGACGGGGGCCGCGGCCGCGGCGTCGTCCGTCGCCCCGGATTCGGCCGCGGCGGCCTGGCCCGTCATCCCGAAGGACGGCCGCGGTCGTTGCGGCGGTCGCGGCGAGCCATCTGCCTGTGCGCACGTGCTGGGTCCACTCTCTCGAAAGGGGGCCGACGGGTCGGATCCCGACGACCGCGCGCCGCAGCACAGCGACGGCTTTTCCGAAAGTGTTACCGGCGGGTTCGGAGGCGCCGGCGCGAACTCCCGCCCGTCAGACGGCCGGAGCGCGCACCGCCAGCAGGCCGGACCGCTCCAGCGCGCGTACGATGGCCGCCGCGTCCTCCGGCGCGTACGCCGGGGCGAGCGCGGTCTCCACCTCGCCGCGGGCCAGGGCGTGCCGCTCCGCCCCGTCCAGCAGGACGGCGGCCCCCTCGCGGGAGCGGAGGTGCTCGAAGTCGGCCAGCAGGGACAGCATCCGGTCCCGGTCGGCGAGTTCGCTCATCCCGCAGTCCAGGCCGTCGTCCGCCAGGGTGTCCGGGTACGGGGCGCGCGCCCAGGCGCCGTCCTCGTACCAGTAGACACAGCCCAGCTGCCAGCTCTCGCGCAGTTCGTGGAGCGTCTCGTACGGCAGCCAGTCCGGGCCGCCGGCCAGCATGTCGACGGCCGGCTCGTGCCACTTGACCCCGCTGGACTCGTCCTCGCCGTACAGCACGTAGCGGCCCGGCCCGAACGGCGCGAAGGTCCACCAGGTGCAGCCGCAGTCGTCGTACCGGAGCCCGTCCTCGTCGAGCCAGTGCCCGGAGTCCCGGCGGGCCGAATCCTCGGCGGCCGTGGTCTCCAGCGCGGCGAGCAGCGCCCACCGCGCCCACAGCAGCTCCGCCGCCGGCAGGTCCTCCGGCCGTCCCGGCCGCTCGATCGCCATGTCCCGTACGCTCCTTCACTCGTCCCCGGTCGGTCGTCGGCACGATCGTACGGCCCGTCAGTGACACTCCCCGACGGCGTCCGCCGCCGCGATCAGCGCGGCCAGACCGTCGAGGTGGCGGGCCGGCCCGAAGGCGAACAGCGACTCGCCGGACAGCGCGGCGTCCGGCTCGGCGCGGGGCCGAGCCGGTTGCCCCGTACGGTCCCGCAGGCGGCCGCGCCCGGCCGCCCGGCTCCGGCCTCAGACCATCAGCAGCAGCCGCGTCGACGGTATGAGCTTGCGGTTGACGCTCGTGCTCTGCACGAAGATCGTGAAGTCGTCGTTGTGGTCCGGGCGGATCCGGACCTCCGAGTCCGGCAGGCCGAGCAGCGTCCGCGCCTCCGGACCCGTGTACACCCGGTCCGTCCCCTTCTCCAGCACCGCGATCCGCTTCCGCGCCTGGATCTTCTCCGGCTTGCTCAGCTGGTAGAAGGCACACCCGGTGCGGTACGTGTGGCCGCTCTCGACGACCCACTCCCGGATCGCCGTCTCGCGGGCCACGGGAATCAGCTCGTACCCCGACGGGTCCACCGCGGTGAGGCCGGCGGCGGCGATGGTGTCCTTGTTGACCGCGTCCGCGCCCGTCGAGAACACGGCGCGCGAGCCGCGGATGCCCTTCGTACGGCCGACCATGAACTTCTCGGTCGCCTCCTGGATGACCTGCCCGGCCTCCTCCATGCCGCGGGTGCTCGTGGCGTCCCAGACTGCGATGTTGTCCTTCGGGAAGCCGTACTGCATGGCCTCCCGCTTGCCCATCTGGTCCGGCACCAGCACGGCCAGCGTCCAGTTGTCCTGCTGCGTCTCGATCATCGTGGCCACGGCCCGCACCAGTGCCCGCGGATCCTTGGAGGGAGCGCCCGGGCAGCGGTGGCTCGCGTTCTCCTGGCCGTCGGTCAGCACGAAGGTCAGGAAGCTGTGGTCGCCGTACAGCTGGGCCGTCTGCGCCAGCTCGTGCTGCGACTTGAGCGTCGCCGCCAGCAGGGACGTCATGCCGCCCGCGCGGTAGAGCTGCTTCAGGGACGGCATGCGCAGCACGTCCTTGTCGTAGATGACGCACTCCACCTGGTTGGAGAACACGTACACCGTGACGCGGGTCTCCTGCTCCAGCTCCTGCGAGCGGCGCGCCAGGTACGCGATCTGCTGGTCGGCGACCTCGACGACCTTGCCGCTCAGGTGCGACATCGACGAACTGGCGTCCAGCACGAGCGCGACGTGGTTGATGTAGTTCTGGCTTCCGGACATGTTGGCCCCCCTCTTCGAAGCGATGATCCGATCCTGTCAGCCACCACTGACAATCGACCGGGACCCGCTCCCGCGCCCGTCCTGCTCCCCGAGCGCCGCCCACGGCCCCAGCGCGAAGCCCGCGCCGGCCCGCCGCACCTCCACGGCGCCGGCCCCGCCGAAGTGCGCGGGCACGACCAGTTCCCGCCGGTCCGCGGCCCGTTCGAGGATCCGCCGCCTGGTGGCCGCCGCCCGCGCCGGGTCGAGGCAGAAGCAGCTGTTGCACGACGGCGCGAGGACCTGCACCGGGCTGTGCAGCACGTCGCCCGCGAAGACCGCCCGCTCGCCCCCGGACTCCAGCCGCAGCACACAGGAACCGGGCGTGTGGCCGGGCGCCGCCTCCAGCGTGAGGTGCCGGTCGATGCGGTGCGCCCCGTCCCACAGCACGGCCTGCCCCGACCGGTGGACGGGCGCGATGCTGTCCTCGTGGATCAGCCGGTCGTCCACGCGCACGCCGCCCCCGTACGCGTTGTCCGGCCCGAAGTGGAAGTCGTCGGCGGCCGGCAGCAGGTACTGCGCGTTGGGGAAGGCCGGCACCCATTCCCCGCCCTCCTCCCTGGTGTTCCAGCCGACGTGGTCCGCGTGGATGTGCGTGTTGACCACCACGTCGACGTCCTCCGGCCGGATCCCTGCCCGGGCCAGACCGCCGAGGAAGTCGCCCTGCCACCGGTGGAACGCCGGACTGCCGGGCCGGTCGCGGCCGTTGCCCACCCCCGTGTCGACCAGCACGGTCCGCCCCTCGCTACGCAGCACCCACGTCTGCAGGGCCATCACCGCACGCCCGTCGTCCGGGTCCCAGTGGTCCGGCACCAGCCGGGCCGCCTCGTCCCGCCACAGCCCTTCCGGGGCGTCCGGCACCAGCTCGCGGGCCGGGGCGAAGGCCCCCTGGAACTCGACCACCCGGATGACCTCCACGTCACCCAGCACGATGCTCTGTCCGCTCTCGTTGTCCATGCGTACGACCCTAGGGAGCCCCTCGTGAGGCTCTCAATGCCCATCAGGCTCAACGGAATACGCGTACGTCTCACCGGCGCGCGGACGGATACGCTGCCCCGATGGACGTGGTCAGCGACGCGATCTCCGCCGTGCGCACCGGGCGGGCCTCCTCCCGGCGCGTGCGGGTGGACGGCACCTGGTCCGCCCGCCTCGCACCGTACGAGGGGGCGGGGTTCCACGTGGTGCTGGAGGGCGGCTGCCGGCTGCTCACCGGTGCAGGGGAGGACCTCGCCCTCGGCCCGGGGGACGCCGTGCTGCTGCCGCACGGGGCGGAGCACGTGCTCGCCGACGCCACGGCGGACGCGGCCGCGGCGGCGCGGGCCGTCCCCTTCGAGTCCTGGCACGCCGTCAGCCGGACCAGGGAGCAGCCGGATCGGGTGCCCCCGGGTGCGGAGCCCGGCCGCCGTGAACGGCCGGGCGGGCCCGGCGAGGTGGAGCTGCTGTGCGGCAAGTACCGGCTCGACCGCAGCCGCGCGCACCCGCTGATGGCCGAACTGCCGGAGGTGGTCCACCTCCCGAACCGGGTCGGCAGGCACCCCGAACTGCGCTCCGCCATCGACCTGCTGGGGCGGGAGCTGGGGGAGTGGCGGCCGGGCGGCGGCATCGCCGTACCCGGTCTCCTCGACCTGCTCCTCGTCTACATGATCCGCGCCTGGCTTGACCAGGACACGGCCGGCGCCTGGCCCGCCGTACTCGGTGACCCCGTGGTCGCCGCCGCGCTGCGCGCACTGCACGAGGAACCCGCCGCCCCGTGGAGCAACGACCGGCTGGCCGCCGAGGCGGGAGTGTCCCGCGCGACCCTGGCCCGCCGCTTCACCGCGCTGGTCGGCCGCCCTCCCATGGCCTACCTCACGTGGTGGCGCCTCACCTCCGCCGCGGCGCTGCTCCGCGGCACCGAGGACCCCCTCGCCGCCGTCGCCCGACGCGTCGGGTACGGCACCCCGTACGCCTTCTCCCACGCCTTCCAGCGCGAGTTCGGCACGACCCCGGGCCGCTACCGCGCGCAGACCGCCCCGTAGCCGCGCACACCCGCACCCGCCCCCCCCGGGAGCAGCCCCCGCGCACACTCCCGGAGCGGCATCCCCGCACACCCCCGGCGACGGCGGGAATCCACCGCACGCGATCTTTACCACCTCCCCAACTCCTGCGATCCTGACCGGGTTTGAGCAGCCGAAGGAGGTTCCTTGTCTCGCATATCCACTCTGGCGGTGGCGTTCAGCAGCGCATTAGCCCTGCTCTCCGGCGTCGCCACCACGGCATCGGCGGCGCCCGTCGGAGCGACGGCCACCGCCCCGACCGTCCCGGCCACCGCCGGCGCCCCGGTCGCACCGGTGGAATGGACGCCCTGCAACCCGGACCCGTCCAAGCCCGACCCCCGGATCTACGACTGCGCCGTCTACCCGGTCCCGCTGGACTACGCCGACCCGTCCGGCGAGCAGATCGGCATCGCCATGATGCGGCGCCGGGCCGGCGACCCGGCCAAACGCATCGGATCGCTGTTCCTGAACCCCGGCGGCCCCGGCGGCAGCGGCTACCTGTGGGCGACCACCGCGCGGTTCGAGCCGCGCGTCCAGGAGCACTTCGACGTGATCGGGTTCGACCCCCGCGGCGTCGCCCGCAGCAACCCCCTGCGGTGCTTCACGACCAACGAGGAGGCCGACGGCGTCTTCGGCCGGATGACCGGCGTGCCCGTCACCCGCGCCGAGGTCGACGGCACGCTCGCCGCCACCCGCGACTACACGGACGCCTGCGGCCGCAACGCCGGGCCGCTCATCCGCCACATGTCCACGATCAACGTCGTCCGCGACCTCGACCGGATGCGCCAGGCGGTCGGCGACGAACGGCTGACCTTCGCCGGCTTCTCGTACGGCACGCTGATCGGCTCCACGTACGCCAACATGTACCCGGACAAGGTCCGCGCGATCATCATCGACGGCAACGTCGACCCCAACCTGCGCCTGCACAACGGCCTGGAGTACGACCGCCAGCGCGCCACCGGCGGCTTCGAACTCGCCCTGGCCGAGTTCCTCAAGCGCTGCGCCGCCGCCGGCACGCCGCGCTGCGCCTTCGCCGAGGGCGACACCCGTGCGAAGTTCGACGCGATCCGCGACCACCTGCGCACCGCTCCGGTGACCCTGCCGAGCGGCGCGGAGGTCACCCTCAGCAGCTTCACCAGCCAGGTCGCCAACGCCCTGTACGCACAGAGCCGGCTGGCACCGCTCGCGGCCGCCCTCGAAGCGCTGCACCAGGTGATCGGAGAGCAGCAGGGCCTGGCTCCCGGCGCCCGCGGGACCGCGGCAGGCGCGGCGGACCGGCTGGCCAAGGTCGTCCCGGCGGCGCTCCGCGAGGCCCCGGCCGACTCCCCGTACACCTCGGACGACTCGTACTACGGGGTCAACTGCCAGGACAAGCCTTACCCGTCGAACCCGAGGGCCTTCGCCCTGGTGGCCCGCGCCTGGGAGCACGGCGCGCCCACCTTCGGCCGGTACCAGGCCTTCGACGCGCCCGCCTGCGCGACCTGGCCGTCGCCCGCACGCAGCGCCGAGCGGTACGCGGGGCCCTGGAACCGGCGGACCGCCAACAAGGTGATGGTCATCGGGAACACCTTCGACCCGGCCACCCAGTACCGGTTCTCCCAGCGGATGCAGCGCCAGCTCGGCAACTCGGTGCTGGTCACGGTCGACATGATCGAGCACTGCGCGGTCGGCCGGAGCAAGGCGCTGAACGCGCTGGTGACCTCGTACCTGGTCGACGGGACCGCCCCGAAGCCCGGCCAGGTCCTCAAGCCGGACCTGGACCCCTTCCCGACCCCGGCCCCCTGACCCACCCCCGTCCACCCGCGGGCGGACACCGGCACCACCCGTCCGCGGCGGGGCGCCAACCCCGCCCCGCCGCGCCCGGGCAGGTCGGTCGGGCAACGGGCATGATCTGCTCGACCGACCGACTGAAAAGGATCCAGAAGCTGCATGTGGCCTTCGATCATCGCCGTACTCGGCACCCTGGCCGGCGCACTGACCGCCGGGATGCTCCAGCAGCGGACTGCACGCACCGCACGTGCCGAACAACGGGCCGACGCCCACCGGCAGGACCAGCTCGGCGCCGTCACCGAGTTCGCCGCCGCCCTGGACGCGCACCGCTCGGCGATGTTCCACCGGGAGCGGCTGGCCCTGACCGACGCCGGCGCCGAGCAGCAACTGGAGGCGCAGACGAACTCCCACGACACGCGGACGGCGATCACCGCGCCCCACGTCCGGCTCCAGGTCCTGGTCCCCGAGTTGGCCGTCCCCGCCCAGCGGGCCGCCGACGCCACCTACGCCCTGCGCACCGCCACCACGCGCGCCGAGCTGGACGCCCTGCGGCGCACGGCCAAGGAAGCGGCCGCGGCCTTCGTCGCCGCGGCCGCCGCCCGGATGGACCCCGGCCGCTGACCGGCGGTCTGCGGAGTTCGCCGCCGAGGGGCCGGGTCAGGCGGCGGGCAGCCGCACCGTGACGACGAGGCCGCCGGCGGGGCGCGGAGCCAGGTCGAGGGTCCCGCCGTGGGCGCGGACCACGCTGTGCGCGATGGCCAGGCCGAGGCCGACTCCGGCGTGCTCGTCTTTACGGACGCGTTCCGTCCCGCGCTGGAACGGCTCGGTCAGGGTCGGCAGCAGCTCCGGCGGCACGGGAGCGCCCGTGTTCTCCACGCGCAGCAGGCACGTGACGCCGTCGGCCGCGGTGCGGACCGTCACGGTGCCGCCGGCGGGGAGGTTGTGGACCACGGCGTTCTGGACGAGGTTCGTCACCATCCTCAGCAGCAGCTCGGCGGAGCCACGGGCCTTGGCCTCGCCGCCGGCGACGACGAGCGAGGCCCCACGCTGCTCGGCCAGGGGCAGCAGGGTTTCGGCGGCCTCCTCGGCCACGAGGGACAGGTCGACGTCCTCGCGGTCGAAGGTCCCGCGGTCGCTGCGGCTGAGCAGCAGGAGCGCCTCGGTGAGACCGATGGCGCGCGCGTTGACGGTCTGGAGGCGTGCGAGGACCTCGTCCCGGTCCCGCGAGGGGTCCCTGCGCGCCACGTCGAGCAGCGTCCGCGAGATGGCCAGCGGGGTGCGCAGCTCGTGGGAGGCGTTGGCGGCGAACCGCCGCTGCTCGGCCACGTGGGACTCGAGCCGTTCCAGCATCGAGTCGAACGCGTCGGAGAGTTCCCGGAACTCGTCCTGGCGGCCCTCCATGCGGATCCGGTGGGACAGCGACCCGCTCCCGGCCAGCCGGGCCGCGGCCGCGATCCGCGTCAGCGGGGCGAGCATCCGGCCCGCCAGGAGCCAGCCGCCGACGAGGCCGAAGACGAGGAGGAAGCCCATCGCCACGGCCGCGGCGGGGGCGAAGGTGTGCACCAGCAGGTAGCGGTTCGGCGAGATGCCGAGCAGACCCTGGGAGTTGTCGGGCACGTAACGCAGCAGGAACAGCCACACCACGGCCAGCAGCAGGGCGCCGGCGACCGCGAGGAACCCGGCATAGCTGAGCGCCAGCTTCAGCCGGGCGCTCAGCCCGGGCCGTCTACGCATGCCCGGTGCCGGGCCCCGGGCCCGCGCCGCCCGGACCGGTCGCGGTACCGGTGGTGCCGGCAGCGGGACCTGCGGCGGTGCCGGTGCCCCCGGCGGTCGTACCGGTGCCGCCACCGGCGCTCGTACCTCCGCCCGGACCGGCGTCGATGCGGTAGCCCACGCCCGGGACCGTGCCGATGACCCAGGGCTCGCCGAGCCGCTTGCGCAGGGCGGACACGGTGATGCGGACGGCGTTCGTGAAGGGGTCGGCGTTCCCGTCCCACGCCCGCTCCAGCAGCTCCTCGGAGCTCACCACCCCGCCCTCGGCGGCGACGAGCACCTCCAGCACGGCGAACTGCTTGCGCGTGAGCGCCACGTACCGCCCGTCGCGGTGGACCTCGCGGCGGAACGGGTCGAGCCGCAGGCCCGCGATCTCCCGGACCGGCGGCCGGGCGTACGCGCGCCTGCGGTCGAGCGCCCGCAGCCGCAGCACGAGCTCCCGCAGGTCGAACGGCTTGGTGAGGTAGTCGTCGGCGCCGAGCGCGAAGCCCGAGGCCTTGTCGTCGATCCGGTCGGCGGCGGTCAGCATGAGGATCGGGATGCCGCTGCCGGACGCGACGATCCGCCGGGCGACCTCGTCGCCGGAGGGGCCCGGGATGTCGCGGTCCAGCACGGCCAGGTCGTACGCATGGAGGCCGAGCAGTTCCAGGGCGGAGTCGCCGTCGCCGGCGATGTCGGCGGCGATCGCCTCCAGCCGCAGACCGTCACGCACGGCCTCGGCCAGGTACGGCTCGTCCTCCACGATCAGTACACGCATCCCCGCAGCCTAGGCAGCGGCACGTATCGCCGGCGTATGAAGGACCGGGACATACCGGGATATCTCCCCTCAGCCCGCCCGCGCGGGCACGCGGAGAGGACGTTCCGACGGGTCGGGCGGCGCGGTCGTGGCCCACCAGGAGCGCGACGCCAGCGCCGCCAGTCCGGCGCCGGCGGCGTTGACCAGTACGTCGTCCACGGAGGACACCCGGTCCAGCCGCAGCACGTACTGGGCCGTCTCGACCAGGACCGAGCAGCCCGCCCCGAGCGCCAGGACCCGCGGCACGGACGCGAGCGCGGGGAACCGCATCGGCGCGAAGAACCCGAGCGACGCGAAGACCAGCAGGTTCCCGGCAATCCCCAGCGTCCCCATCGTCACCAGGTCCCGCAGGGGTACGAGGCTGACGCGGCCGGGCACCACACCGGCCGCGCCGCCCGGCATCATGGTCAGCCAGAGGAACGGCACCGTCCCGTGGACCATCCCCACCTCGGCCAGCGACCTCCGCCACGCCGACTCCGCACCGGCCGCCCGCCGGCGGCGCGCCGCCACCCACGCCACCAGCAGTGCCGACGGGACCGCGGCCAGCGTCACCAGCACCACGCCGTTGAACGTGTCCAGGCAGCCGTGCCACCGCCCGGCCAGGCACGCGGGCGCGGACATCGCGAGCGGCCGCCGCAGCACGAACAGGCCGGCCACCAGACCGACGACGGCCAGGCCCCCGCCCACGGCCCGCCGCGCCCGCCGGAACGGAGCGGATGACCACGACGGCGGGGATGACCACGACGGCCGGGATGACCACGACGGCCGGGATGGCCGGGATGACGAAAACGCTCTCTGCTTCACCCCGCCATTGCGCCCGAACGCCCGTTGCGTCGACGTATGCGGTTTCCGATACACCCGCGATACACGGCCGCGGATCCCGTGGTTTTCCTGATCCTTTGAGGGTTGGGGTAGCCTCCTCCACGGTACGTGCCCGCCCCACGCACCTGCAGGGCCGCCGCAGGATGCCTGTGCGCGGCGCGTCGCGAGCGTGGTGCCGTGGCCGGGTCCGGCGTTCTACGGAAGGCGACGTTCGATGGCTGCCTCAACCCTCCCCGACGGCTCCCGGGCGCACGCGGGACCGGACCTCGGGGCCGCGCAAGTCGGCGAGCCGGAGCTCAGACTGCTCCTCGCGGGCCTGACCGCCGTACGCGACGGCGACTTCGGCACCCGGCTGCCGGGCGACGCCGACGGGCTGCTCGGGGAGATCGCCACGGTCTTCAACGGCATGGTCGACCAGCTGTCGCGGTTCACCTCCGAACTGACCCGGGTGGCCCGCGAGGTCGGCACCGAGGGCCGGCTCGGCGGCCAGGCGCAGGTGCCGGGCGTGTCCGGGACGTGGGAGGACCTCACCGACTCCGTCAACGCCATGGCCGGCAACCTCACCACCCAGGTCCGCGACATCGCGCAGGTCGCGACCGCCGTGGCCAAGGGCGACCTCTCGCAGAAGATTACCGTGACGGCGCGCGGGGAGATTCTGGAGCTCAAGAACACCGTCAACACGATGGTGGACCAGCTCAGTTCCTTCGCCGTGGAGGTCACGAGGGTGGCCCGCGAGGTCGGCACCGAGGGCATCCTCGGCGGCCAGGCCGACGTCAAGGGCGTCTCGGGCACCTGGCGCGACCTGACCGACTCGGTCAACTTCATGGCCGGCAACCTCACCGGCCAGGTCCGCGCGATCGCGCAGGTGGCCACGGCCGTCGCCGAGGGCGACCTCTCGCAGAAGATCACCGTGACGGCGCGCGGGGAGATCCTGGAGCTCAAGAACACCATCAACACGATGGTCGACCAGCTCAGTTCCTTCGCCGGCGAGGTGACCCGCGTGGCCCGGGAGGTCGGCACGGAAGGCCGGCTCGGCGGCCAGGCCGACGTACGGGACGTCTCGGGCACCTGGCGGGACCTGACCGAGTCCGTCAACGTCATGGCGGACAACCTCACCGCCCAGGTGCGCTCCATCGCCGAGGTCACCACGTCCGTGGCCCAGGGCGACCTGACGCAGAAGATCCGGGTGGACGCGCGCGGCGAGATCCTGGAGCTCAAGGAGACCATCAACACGATGGTCGACCAGCTCTCGGCGTTCGCGGACGAGGTGACCCGCGTGGCCCGCGAGGTGGGCACCGCAGGCAACCTCGGTGGCCAGGCCACCGTGCGCGGCGTGTCGGGCACCTGGAAGGACCTGACCGACAACGTCAACGTCATGGCGTCCAACCTCACCGGACAGGTCCGCTCCATCGCGCAGGTCGCCACCGCCGTGGCCCGCGGAGACCTCTCACAGAAGATCACGGTCGAGGCGAAGGGCGAGGTCGCCGAGCTGGCCGGGGTGATCAACACCATGGTGGACACCCTGTCGGCCTTCGCGGACGAGGTGACCCGTGTGGCCCGCGAGGTCGGCACGGAGGGCATCCTCGGCGGCCAGGCGCGGGTCCCGAACGTGGCGGGCACCTGGAAGGACCTCACCGACAACGTCAACTTCATGGCGCACAACCTGACCAGCCAGGTGCGCAACATCGCCCAGGTCACCACGGCGGTGGCCAACGGCGACCTCACCCGCAAGATCGACGTGGACGCGCGCGGCGAGATCCTGGAACTGAAGACCACCATCAACACGATGGTGGACCAGCTGAGTTCCTTCGCCGCCGAGGTGACCCGCGTCGCGCGGGAGGTCGGCAGCGAGGGCCGGCTCGGCGGACAGGCCGAGGTCGAGGGCGTCTCCGGTACGTGGAAGCGGCTCACCGAGAACGTGAACGAGCTGGCCGGCAACCTGACCCGGCAGGTCCGGGCCATCGCCGAGGTCACCGGCGCCGTGGCGGAGGGCGACCTCACGCGCTCGATCACCGTCGACGCCTCCGGTGAGGTGGCCGACCTCAAGGACAACATCAACTTCATGGTGGAGTCGCTGCGCGAGACCACCCGGGCCAACGAGGAGCAGGACTGGCTCAAGACCAACCTGGCCAGGATCTCCGCCCTCACCCAGGGCGGGCGCGACCTCGCGGTCGTCGCCGACGCGATCATGGACGAGCTGACCCCGCTGGTGTCGGCCCACTGCGGCGCCTTCTACCTGGCCGAGGAGGACCCGGACGGCACCGTCCTGCAGTTCGTCGCCTCGTACGCCTTCCCGGAGGGTGCCCGTCCGACCCGCTTCCGGCTGGGGCAGTCCTTCGTCGGGCAGGCCGCGCGCAGCAAGAGCCCCATCGTCGTCGACGCCCTGCCGCCGGACTACCTCGCGGTGTCCTCGGGACTCGGCCGTACCGAGGCACTGCACCTCGTCGTGCTGCCCGTCGTGGTCGAGGGACAGGTGCTCGGCGTGATCGAACTCGCCTCCGTCCACCCCTTCACCCAGGTCCACCGGGACTTCCTGCACCAGCTGACGGACGTGATCGGGGTCAACCTCAACACGATCATCGCCAACGCCCGTACCGACGAGCTGCTGGGCGAGTCCCAGCGCCTCACCGCGGAACTGCAGACCCGCTCCAAGGAACTCCAGGCGCGACAGGAGGAACTCCAGGCCTCCAACGCCGAACTGGAGGAGAAGGCGGAGCTGCTCGCCGCGCAGAACCGTGACATCGAGACCAAGAACCTCGAGATCGAGCAGGCCCGCCAGGAACTGGAGGCCCGCGCCCACCAGCTCTCCCTGGCGTCCAAGTACAAGTCCGAGTTCCTCGCGAACATGAGCCACGAGCTGCGCACCCCGCTGAACAGCCTGCTCATCCTCGCCCAGTTGCTCGCGCAGAACCCCACCCGCAACCTGACCACCAAGCAGGTCGAGTACGCCGGCATCATCCACTCCGCCGGCTCCGACCTGCTCCAGCTGATCAACGACATCCTCGACCTGTCCAAGGTCGAGGCCGGCAAGATGGACCTCAACGCGCAGCCCGTCCCTCTGGGCCGGCTGCTGGACGACGTCGAGGCCACCTTCCGCCCGATGACCAGCCAGAAGAACCTCTCCTTCAGCGTGCGCTCGGCCCCGGACGTGCCGGACGAGCTGCTCACGGACGACTACCGGCTCCGCCAGATCCTGCGCAACCTCCTCTCCAACGCGGTCAAGTTCACCGAGAGCGGCAGCGTCGAGCTGACCATCGCGCTCGCCGACGGGGAACGCATCCCCGAGGTCGTCCGGCGGCCGGGACCCGTGCTGGCCTTCCGGGTGGCCGACACCGGCATCGGCATCGCACCGCAGCACCTGGAAACCGTGTTCGGCGCCTTCCAGCAGGCCGACGGCACCACCAGCCGCAAGTACGGCGGCACCGGGCTCGGCCTGTCCATCAGCCGCGAGATCGCCTTCCTGCTCGGCGGCGCCATCACCGCCGAGAGCACGGTCGGCCGGGGCAGCACCTTCACCTTCTACCTGCCCGTCACCCGGCCCGAACTGCCGGAAGGGGAAACCTCCGGAGCCCCTGCGGCAGCGGCCGAGGGTGCGGGCGGCCAGGCCGGCCGGGCGGAGGACCGCGGGCCGTCGGACGCCGGACCCGACACCCCCGCCCGCCCCCGCCGCCTCCTCGTCGTCGAGGGGCGCCCGCGCGGCCTGCTGTCCCTCGTGGCCGAGAACGCCGTGACGGACCTGCCGGGCCACGTCGACGCGGCGGGCCACCGCGAGGTCGAGCTCATCACCACCGTCGGCGCCCACGAGGCGGCGGCCGCCCTGGCGACCAGTCCGTGCCACTGCGTCGTGCTCGAACTCGACCTGCCCGACGGAGCCGCCGTCGGCCTCCTGGAGGAGATGGAACGCGACCCGGCCCTGCACGCCGTCCCGGTCCTGGTCCACAGCGGCCGGGGCATCGCGGCCGAGGACGAGCGGCTGCTGCAGGAACGGAGCGGCACCCAGCTCGTCGAACTCCTCACGAGCCTCGACGAACTGCGCGAGCGCATCGCCCTGCACATGAGCGCGGACCGCCCCGGCGACCTCCCGCCCCTGGTCCGCCGCCCCGAATCCGGAGGGGGCTGGGAACCCGGCCACATCTCCCCGCTCACCGGCCGCACCGCCCTCGTCGTCGACGACGACGACAGGAACCTCTACGCCATCACGGGAATCCTCGAACTCCAGGGCATGCGCGTGCTCCAGGCGGAGAACGGACGGACCGCCCTCGACGCCCTCCGCGCGCACCCCGGCATCGACGTGATCCTGATGGACGTGATGATGCCGGAGATGGACGGGTACACCGCGACCGCCGCCATCCGGGCAATGCCCGAACACGCCCACCTGCCCATCATCGCCGTGACCGCGAAGGCCATGGTCGGGGACCGGGAGAAGAGCCTGGCTGCCGGGGCCTCCGACTACATCACCAAACCCGTCGACGCGGGCGACCTGGTCGGCAGGATCCGCCGCCACCTCACCTCGTGACCCGCGCCGCGCCCACGAGCCGCCGGCCGACCCCCAGGAGCTGAAGAGTGCGCAACCCCCACGAGCCGCGCGGTGCGGACACCCGCGCCCGGATCGCGGCCCCGCCCGGTGCGCGCCGCGTCGGGGCACAGCGCGACGCGGAGGGCCCGCTCCGGCGGGCCGACGACGGCCCGGACACCGGGGCCACCGCCGTGGGGCGCCTCGCTTCGACGGTCGAACGGCTGCAGCGCGAGTTGGAGCAGGCCCACGCGGACGCCGCCGGCCGTGCGCTGGCCGAGATGGCCGTCGGCGTGCTCGTCGAACGGCTGCGCTGCGGGCCCACCGAGGCCGCAGCGCAGCTGTCCACGCTCGCCGAGCAGGCCGGCGTACCCGTCATCGAACTGGCCGCCGACCTGGTCAACCAGGTGGCCGCCGACACCATCTCCGCGGCCGCCCGGGAGTTCGTGGCCGCGCAGGCCGCCCCCGCCGCCGGATCCGTCGGACTGCGGCTGCGCAGCGCCGAGGCCCACACCCTCGTCGCGGCCGACACCGAGGCCGCGGCCCGCTCGATGCTCGACCACGCGCTGCGCCCGCTGGGTGCGGTGGCCGTCGCGGTCTGGGCGGCCCACCCCGACCAGTCGCTGTCCCTGGCCGGCAGCGCCGGGTTCACCGACCAGGAGGCCCACCGCTGGCGCCACGTGCCACCCGGCGTCCCCACGCCCGCCCGCCGCGCCCTCGACGAGCGCTCCGCGGTCGGGTACGGCACGCTCGCCGAGGCGGGACTGCCGTCGATCGGCCAGCACGAGGTGCCCGGCGGCCGGCTCGCCGTACCCGCCGGCATCGGCGGACGCCTGACCGGGGTGCTGGAGATCTGCTGGCGGGACGAGCTGCCGGACCGCTCCCAGCCGCTGGAGCGGCAGTTCGAGGCCCTGGCGGAACTCGCCGCTGCGACGCTCGAGACCTGGGCCGACAGCGGCTCGCCGACCCCCGGCGCACCGGACGCACAGCTCGAAGGGCTCCGCCAGCTCACCGACGGCCTGGCCGACCCCTGTCTCATCCTGCACGTCGCCCCCGACAGCGGGGAACTCCCGCTCCAGTTCACCATCGGGCACGTCAACCCGGCGTTCGTCGACTTCGCCGGGCGGCCGCGCAGCGCCGTCCTCGGCGCGCGCCTGCTGGAGGCCTACCCCCTCGCGGCGGAGTCCGGCGGCCTCCTGGAGAAGATCGAGCACGTCTTCGTCACCGGGGAGCCCTTCCGGACCCCCAACATGACCCTCACCGCCCTGGTCGACGGCGTCCCCATCAGTGCCCAGGCCAAGGTCGGCATCAGCCGGCACGGCGGCCACCTGGTGGTCGTCTGGCGGCTGGACGACGGCACCCCGCGCGTGGCGCGACTGCTCCAGCACGCCCAACGCCTCGGCCGCATCGGCGGGTTCGAGGAGAACCTGCCGACCCGGCAGATCATGTGGAACGAGACGATCTACGAGCTGTACGGCCTGCCGGCGTCCGCCCCGCCCGTCCCGCTGGACCAGCTCGCCGACCGCGCCCACCCCGACGACCGGCCCGCCATCGGCCGCTTCCTGCGCACGCTCCTGCACCACCAGCGGCCGGCCTCCACCGCGTTCCGCCTGCAGCGCCCCGACGGCGTCGCCCGCCACATCCGGGTCGTGGCCGAGCCGGTGCACGACCCCGACGGCCGCCTGGGCGTCGTACGCGGCGCCTACCAGGACATCTCCGCCCAGCACTGGACGGAGGTCGCGCTGGCGGCCACCCGGGACCAGCTCGCGCAGACCGAGCAGCAGGCCGCCGAACGCAGCCGTCTCGTCCTGCAGCTCCAGCACGCCATCATGCCGCCGGCCCGCGGACCGCAGGACCTGCACGACCTCCAGGTCGCGGTCCGCTACCGCCCCGCGGAGAAGGAACACCTGGTCGGAGGCGACTGGTACGACACGCTCACCCTCCCCTCGGGCGCGGTCCTGCTCTGCGTCGGGGACGTGGCGGGCCACGGCATCGAGGCCGCGACCGGCATGGTCGCCCTGCGCAACGCCCTGCGCGGCCTCGCCGCCACCGGAGCCGGCCCGGCCCAGCTGCTGACCTGGCTCAACAGCATCACCCACCACCTCACGGAGAGCCTCACGGCGACCGCCGCCTGCGGCCTGTACGACCCCGCCACCCGTCGGCTGCGGTGGGCCCGCGCCGGGCACCCGCCGCCGGTCCTGCTCCGGGACGGCCGCGCGGAGACCCTGCCCCAGATCGGCGGGATCCTCCTCGGCGCCCTGGACCAGGCCGAGTACGACGAGGACGAGTTCACCCTCCGGCCGGGCGACACCCTGGTGATGTACACGGACGGACTGATCGAGCGCCGGGACCAGTCCCTGCACACCTCCCTGGCCAACCTCCTCGCCCTGACCGAGCAGGCCGTCGGGGAGTGCGACGGCGGCCCCGGCGCGCTGGAGGCACACCTCGACCACCTGCTGCGCTACAGCGCTTCCGACACCGACGACGACACGTGCCTGGTCGGGGTGTCCGTACGCGACGGGGCGGACCGGTTGTGAAGGAGACGAGCATGCGTGCCGAGAACGATCCGGAGACCTCCGGGCAGCAGCCCGACGAGGAGGTGCCGGGAGTGGTGGTCGAGGTGCGGCACACCGAGGCGGGGGCAGCCCTGTGCTCGGTGGCCGGCGATCTGGACATCGAGATGATGGAACCGGCCGAGCAGGCGCTCGCCGCGCTCGTCGGCCAACGTCCGCCGCTGCTCGTCGTCGGCCTGGAAGGCGTCGGGTTCTGCGACTCCTCGGGTCTCAACCTGCTGTTGCGGACCCGGGCGGCCGCGGCGGACGCCGGCATCGCGTTCCGGCTCGCCGCGGTGCCCCCGGCGGTGATGCGCGTCCTGGAACTCACCGGTGCGGAGTCCGTGTTCTCGCTCCACGCGACGGTCGAGGGAGCCCTCGTGGCGTGAACCGGACCAGCCGGGAAGCCGGGGCCGGCCGGCGGGCGCCCGGCCGTCGTACGGCGGGACGGGCGTGCTGCGTACCGGCGTACGGCCGGCGTGCTGTGTAACGTCGTACGGCGGGACCGGCGTGCGGCGAACGGCGTCCGGCGGACCCGTGTCACCAGCCCCGGGACGCGCCCGTCCGCAGCCGCTCCGCCTCGAACTCGGCCCAGACGACCTTGCCGTCCGCGTGGGCCTCGGCGCCCCAGCGGTCGGAAAGGCGCCGCACGATGTGCAGGCCGTGCCCGCCCGGCACCCCGCGCCGCGGAGCCGGCTGCAGCTGCGGCAGGTCCGGCAGGCCGTCGTACACCTCCACCCGGAACACCTCCCCGGCACTCAGGACGAGTTCGTGGCAGCCGCCCGCGTGCAGACTGGCGTTGGTGACGAGTTCCGACACCACCAGGAGGGTGTCCTCGGCCGCCTCACCGGCGTCCCATCCCCAGTCGGCGAGTGCTGCGCGGGCGAACTCCCGGCCGCGCGTGACCTGCCGGCGCGCGCCGCGCAGCAGGAGGATGCGGCGCTGGCACAGGGTCAGGTCCCGCTCGTCCGGCGCAGGCTCGCCGGAGGTCCCCGGTCCGATGGTCTGCACGGCGGCCTCACTCCGTCCTCTGGTCGGTCGTTCCCGGCGCAGGTGTGCGCTCGGCACGGTCCCCACGCCCGCCCTTCCCGCGACGCCACTCTACGGCGACGGCCTCGCGAGGCGGAGGGGCGGCCGTACGCCGCCGGTGCGACCGGGCCGGGCAGGCCCGGGCGCGCGTCACCGCGGCGGCTCCGCCCGTGGTGCGCCCGCCAGCCTACGCCCGGCCGGGCGGCCGCGACGGCGGCTGTGCCGGCCGGCCCCGGTCCCCGCGTGCCGGCCGCGCTCGCGGCGGCACCGGGTCAGGGGCGGGGCCGGGAGCACCGGCACGGTGATCGGAGCGACGATTGCCATGACGGACCCTTCCTGTCCTCGGGTGCGATGCCTGACGTCTGGCCGCTGGGCACGTGGCCAAACCCCGGTTCCCCCGTACGAGGGGTGCTGCCCGGCGCGTTGGGGCGGCCGCGACCGGGGCGACCGTCCCTACGGCACGTGGAGGCGCACGACGCAGGTGTCGTCCCGCCGCGCGACGTGCCCCAGCAGCGGCGACAGCAGGGCGCCG
This sequence comes from Streptomyces sp. NPDC101118, assembly GCF_044759445.1. Lineage (NCBI taxonomy): Bacteria > Bacillati > Actinomycetota > Actinomycetes > Kitasatosporales > Streptomycetaceae > Streptomyces > Streptomyces sp. NPDC101118. Next base: position 133,497 of record NZ_JBIVZG010000012.1, read on the forward strand.
AGCGTTTCGACCGGCCCGTGCGTGCAGTTGCGCGTCGCGGTCGACGCCAGCCGGGCGAAGCCCTCGTCCAGGTGCTCGGCGGGCTTCTCGACGAGCCCGTCGGTGTAGAGGAGCACCTGGTCGCCGGGGAGCAGGCGGCACCGCGCCTCCTCGAAGCGGGGGCCGGCGGTGGCGCCGAGCAGGACCCCGGCCGGCCGGTCGAGGTAGTGCGCCCGGCCGTCCCGGACCAGCAGCGGCGGTGGGTGCCCCGCCTGCGCCCAGGTGAGGCACCGTTCGGCGGGATCGTAGACCGCCATGACCATCGTGGCCGTGCCGAACCGGGCGTCGCCGGTGTGCAGCAGCAGCGTGTTCAGCCGTTGCAGGGCCTCCACCAGCGGGCTGCCGGTGACGATCATGCCCTTCGCGGTGAACCGCAGCTGCGCCATCGTGGCCACCGCGTCGAGCCCGTGGCCGGCCACGTCACCGACCACGAACAGGGCCTTCCCGTCGGGGAGTTCGATGGCGCTGTACCAGTCCCCGCCCACGTTGACGCCGTCCTCGGCGGGCCGGTACGCCACCTCCACGTCCAGCCCGGCCAGGCGCAGCGACTGCTCGGGGATTGGCAGCAGCGCGTGCTGGAGGCGGGCGGCCAGGGCTCGCTCGGCCCGGAGCAGTCCGCGCTGGTGTGCCACCGCCAGCTCGGAGCGCACCAGTTCGTCCTCGGCGTGCCGCTGCCGCGTCAGGTCCTGGAAGAGCCCGTGGACCTCGACGGGTGCCCCCGTGGCGTCGGCGACGGCCTCGGCGATGACGCGTACGTGCCGGACGCCCGCCGGAGAGGCGATGCGGACCGTGCGGTCCAGCGGCTCGGCGTGGTGCAGCAGGCGGTCGACGGCGTCGGCGGTCCCCGGCGCGTCCTCCGGGACGAGGTGGTCCGGAAGGTCCTTCCAGTCGACCGGTCCCAGGGCAGGCTCCCGCTGGAAGATCGTGTAGGCCTGGTCCGACCACTCGGCGTCGCCCGTGGCCGGATCCCCCTGGCTCCAGCCGAGGTTGCCCAGCCGCTGCAGGTCCGCCAGCCGGGTGGCCTCGCGGGCCTCCGTGTCGTGCCGGAGCCAGGAGACGACGAGGCGCCGTCCGAGCGGGACCGCCCGGACGGAGAAGGTGGTGTGCCGCGGACGGCCGGCGGCGACCTCCTCGTACTCGAACGGCTCGCCCTCGTAGGCGGTGCCCGTTTCCAGGGCCTCGAGGAAGCCGTGCCACAGCGAGGTGCCGAGGACCGTCGGGTACCGCTCCAGCAGGTGCGCGCCGGTCAGCTCCTTGCCCCGACGGCCCGAGACGTCGAACGCCCCGGGCGACGCCGCGTCCACCCGGAAGTCCTCCACCGTGCCGTCCGGCCGCCTGAGCGGGGTGATCACGATGACCGAGCCCGGCAGCGCGTCGAGCATCCGCTGCGCGTCGGCGTCCGGGGCCCCGGCCTCGGCGGGGGCCGGCAGTGTGCCGAGCGCCGCTCCGCACAGCCGCGCCGCGTGCCGGAGGAGGTCGCGGGTGCCGGGGTCGAACGGCTCGGCCCGGCCCCTGAGGAAGCCCACGGCCGCGATGTTCGCCTCCGGGGCCGGGCAGGGGAGCCAGGCTCGGGTGGGCCACCTCTCCGGCTGCCCGATGAGCGTGTAGCGCTCCGCGTCCCGGCCGGGGTCCTCCAGCCACACGGGACGCCCCGTCTCCAGGGCGTGCAGCGGTGCCACGGCCACGCCGGGCGGCAGGTGGCGCCACCGCCGGGCCAGGTCGGGGTCGAGTCCGGCGTCCCCCCACAGGTCCGCTCCGCCGCCGGCGGCGGCCGCGTAGATCACCACGCAGTCCACGCCGGTCGCCGCCCGGAGGTGCCGGTGCAGGCCGGCGGCCGCCCCGTGCGCGGAGCGGACCTGCGCCAGCGTCCCGGCCAGGGCGCTGGGGATGATGGTGCGTTCCGCGGGACCGGTGCGAGGGCGGGCCTGCGTACGGTTTCCCGCGCGGCCGGGAGCCGGACCGGCGCCGTTGCGGCGGACCGGTCCTGCCCCGGTGGCGGAGCGGTCCGCCCGGGGCGGCCGCCCCGCGGTACCGTCCAGCACGGCCGAGCACTCCACTGCCAGGGAGTGCCCGTGGAGTTCGGCCCGCGCCACGAGTGCCGCGTGCGCCTGATGTGCCGAGAGACCCTCGGCGCCCATCAGCACGCCCTTCGCCCGTTCGACGACGGCCTCTTCGGCCGCTCCGCGTCTCACGTCGGCCAGTTCCTCGCGCAACCTGGCCACGACCTTCGCCAGGGCGAGCGTTTCGGCCGGTCCGTCGGACTTCTCGGGGCGGCGGGTCATGATGCGAGCATCGCACGTGAACGGGCCGCGGACGGTACGCGTTCGCGCCACGGTCGACGCGGGCCGGCCGGCCGGTGCCCGTCGGCCGGGACGTCAGTCGGAGGAGAGGGCCTGGAGGAGGTCGCCCACCTGGGGGTCGGGCAGCGCGCGGGCGACATCGGCCTGGGCGACGATGCCGACAAGCGTGTGCCCGTCGATCACGGGCAGCCGGCGGACCTTGTGGTCGGTCATGGTGCGCATGATCTCGGCGGCGTCGTCGTCGGCGCCGATGGTGACGGCCTCGCCCTGGGCCAGCTCCCCAGCGGTGCACGAGCCGGGGTCCTTCCCGGCGCCGAGCACCTTCACGACGATGTCGCGGTCCGTGAGCATGCCCTTGAGCTTGTCGTCGCTGCCGCAGATCGGCAGCGCGCCCACGTCGAGGTCGGTCATCTTCCGTGCGGCCGTCAGGACGCTCTCGTCCCAGCGGACGCAGGTGGCGTCGGGCGTCATGATCTGGCGTGCGGTGGTCATGCGAAGCCTCCAGTCCTTCCCGGCGCCCAGCCGGCGCCGGATCGCGGTGGTCCCACCGGGTCGGGCAGCGGGCACCCGTCCCGGACCACGCGCATGCCCGCCGTACGGGAGGCCATGCGGTGCACTCGGCTGGCGGTGACGGGGGCCCGGCCGGGCCGGGGAGGCGCCGGGGGCCGGCGGGTGCAGGGGAGGCACCGGGGCGACGGGACCGGCCCGTGCCCCGGGCGGCGGATCAGCCTGCGGGCGGTGAGGCGGCGTACCGCGTCGCCGCCCCGGCGGATCAGCCTGCCGGCGCGGTGAGACGGCGTACCGCGTCGACCACCGCGGCGCGGTGGGCGGTCCGGCCGGGGTCCGGCCACTCGTCGCCGCCGGTGCCGTCCACGGGAGCGCCGCCGGAGGTGAACCAGGCCTGCGCCAGTGCGAGCACCAGGCTGAGGACGTCGGCGGGGGAGTGGGCGGAGTCGACCTGCCCGTTCCGCTGGGCCTCGGCGAGCACGGCGTTCTTCCGCCCGTACGCCTCGGCCTCGACGGTGGTGGGGGCCGGCCGTTCCAGGCGCTTCCACAGCATGAGCCGCACGAGCCGAGGGTCGGCCGTGAGGTGGTCGAAGACGGCTCCCGCGTAGCCGGGCAGGTCCGCGGCCTCGAAGGGCACGGACTCGGCGCCGTGCTCCATCGCCTGCTGGAGCACCTGGTCGAACAGCTGCTCCTTGTTGCCGTAGTAGACGTAGATCATCCGCTTGTTCGCCCCGGCTGCCTCGGCGATGCGGTCGACCCGCGCGCCGGCGATGCCGTATGCGGCGAACTCGGCGAAGGCCGCCTCGAGTATCCGCGCCTTCGTCGCCTGGGAATCACGTGCCATGACGCCCAGGCTAGCAAGTAACTATCCGGTTATTGACTTCGAGCCGCAGGGCGGTCCACTATAAGCTAACCAGTTAGTTACTTTTGCGAGGAGCTTCTCATGGAACAGCGCGCACTCGGCACCCAGGGCCTGGAAGTCGGCGTCGAAGGCCTCGGCTGCATGGGCATGACGGCCTTCTACGGGGCCACCGACGAGGCCGAATCGCTGGCCACCATCCACCGCGCCCTGGACCTGGGCGTCACGCTGCTCGACACCGCCGAGAGCTACGGCCCGTTCCGGAACGAGCAGCTGATCGCCAAGGCGCTCAAGGGGCGCGACCGCGACGAGGTCGTGATCGCGACCAAGACCGGTGTCGAGTTCGACGACGACGGCACCCTGCACGGGCTCAACGGCGGCCGCGACTACATCCACCGCGCCGCCGACCGCTCCCTGCGCCACCTGGGCACGGACCACATCGACCTCTACTACCTGCACCGCGTCGACCCGGCGGTTCCCATCGAGGAGTCGATCGGTGCCATGGCCGAGCTGGTCACGGCGGGCAAGGTGCGCTACCTCGGCGTCAGCGAGGCTGCGGCGGCCACCATCCGCCGCGCACACGCCGTGCACCCGCTCACCGCCGTGCAGACCGAGTACTCGCTCTTCGAGCGGGGCATCGAGGACAACGGCGTCCGGGACGCCCTCGACGAGCTGGGCATCGGGCTGGTCGCCTACTCGCCGCTCGGCCGCGGCTTCCTCTCCGGCGCCATCACGTCCCCGGACGACTTCGCGGCGGACGACTTCCGGCGCACCGACCCCCGTTTCCAGGGCGAGAACTTCGCCCGCAACCTCGCCGTCGTGGACGAGGTCCGGCGGCTGGCGGAAGCCAAGGCCGTCACCCCCTCCCAGCTGGCCCTGGCCTGGGTCCTGCACCGGGGAGCGGTGGCCATCCCCGGCACCAAGCGCCGCAGTTACCTGGAGGAGAACCTCGCGGCCGCCGGCGTCGAGATCACCCGCGAGGACGTCGCCGCCATCGAGTCCGTCGCCCCGCGCGGCGTCGTCTCGGGCGACCGCTACGCGCCGGAACTCATGGGGAGCCTCGACGGGTGACCCCCGGCCCGGCGCCGGCCGGACCGGGTGCCGGAGGCGGATGCGCGCCGCCCGGCGCCGGCCGGCCGGACACCTGGCCGGGGCCCTGGGCTAGAGGGCCTCGGACTCCGCCACGTCGCAGTCGGTGAAGGCCGGGGGCCGGGTGGAGAGCGCGGCGAGCCGGGCCGCGAGCTCGCTCGTCTCCGGCGCGTCGCTGTTGGCCATGGCGTCCTCGTACGAGTCGAACTCGACGACGGCCAGGTAGCGGTTCGGATTCGCGCGGTCGCGCAGCAGCGTGCGGTGGGTGGGGCCGAGCTTGCGGCCCGACGCGCGCGCCGTCTCCTCGTACTGGCGGATGAGTTCGCGCATCTCGTCGGCGCGCTCGGTCTCGAAGTCGATGATCTGCGCGAACTTCACGAGGTCCTCCAGCCGGCGGGGCCCTCACGGGCCGGGACGTTTCCTGCGACCAAGCAAGCACCGGACGACGGCCCCGGCAACTCCGCGCGCGGCCGTTTGCCGCGCGCGCCGGTACGGATGCGTCGAGCGCCCCCGGCCCGCCCGGCGACGGCCCGAGGGCGGCCGTCCCACTGCCCCGCGTCCCCGGGGCCGGCTCCCTCGCGGGCCATTCCCGCCAACCGCGGCATGTGGCGGGTGGACGGTCCATCGACGCGCGGCCGGAGCCGTGTGACGGCTCCCGTCACGCAGGCCCCGGCGGCGGGACCCTCCGGCGACCGGCCTGGCGCGGTAGGGGCCGGCGCGAGGGGAGCCCGGCCGGCACGTAACGCCGGGTGGCTCGTGCCGCAGCGGTGGCGGCGGGTGGGCCGGCCGGTGGTGGACGCTCTACGTCCCGGAGGCCCGTCCGGGCGGCGGCCGGTCGCGGGTGCCGTGCGGGACGGAAGCCCTCCCGCCGCGACGACAGCGTGTCCCCCCGGCCATGCCCGGCTCACCCGGGTGCGGCGGTGGAGCGCCGGACACGCGTGCCGCCGCGCCCGACACGGTCCCGACGGCCACCGCCGCCGTGCCCGGAACCGCCGCCCGCGGCCCCCTGCGCGACCCCGGCCGCCGGGGCTGGACCGCGCGGCCCGCCGCCGGACCGGTCACGGACGGCGCCGAGGGCCGCCCGTACGGCTGCCTCGAAGGCGTTCCGGGCACCCTCCCTACCCGCGCATCGAGCACGGCACCGTGGGCGCAACGGTCGCGCCCTGAGCGGCAGTTCGAATGACAAGTGATCCTCCCCGGCGTGGCGACGGCCCGGTGAACCCGCGGGGCACCGCCGGCCGCGGCCGGCGTCGACCCGGAGGGGCGTGCGGCGACGTCCGTCGCGCAGGGCCTGCAGCTCCGCGGGCCCCGGGCGGTACCCGGGACGGCTGCCGGCCCGCCGTGGGCCCGTCGGATCCGGCGGGCACCGGCGTGGCCGCCTCACACCGCGGGGGGGGGGGGGGGGGCGTACCACGTCGCCGCTTCTCG
>NZ_JBIVZG010000012.1:139725-242625 GCF_044759445.1 Streptomyces sp. NPDC101118
CGGGCGCCCCCCCGGCCCGCCCCCCCCCCCCCCCCCGGCCCGCCCCCCCCCGGCCCCCGCCCCCCCCGCCCCGTACCTCGTCGCCTCTTCTCGCCGGTGGACTGGCATGCGCTGACGCGCCGGGCCGCGCCGCCACGTGACGTGGGCCGGCCCGGCCCCGCCTGCGTCCGGCACGCCGGGCCGCCCCGTCGGGCAGTACCGGGCGCGCGCCGGGCTGGGATGCGCGGGGCCGCCACACACGCGGCCCGGCCCCGCGTGCGTCTGCACGCCGAACCGCCCGGTCGGGCGACGGCCGGGTCGCGGCCCGGGCTGCGCCGGCCCGGGATCCGCCGGGCCGGGCCGCCCGGTCGGGTGATGGCCGGGGTCGGCGCAGCCCGGGCTGCGCCGGGCCGGGATCCGCTGGGCAGGGCCGGGCCGCCCGGCCGGGTGATCGCCGGGCCCGGTCGGGCCGTTCCGCGGGCCGTTCCGGGCTCCAGGCCGCACACCGCTCCGGCGGCGGCACTCGTCGTGGCGCCGACCCGCCGACCCGCCGACCCGCCGACCCGCCAGGCGAGGGCCCGGGGCCGGGGGGACGCCCCCCCGCCGCCCACCGGCCCGGCACGTCCGATCGCCCCGCCCCCGCGTCAGGTCGCCCACCCCTCCGGCGTGTGGCCGGGCACCGGCCGCCCCTACACCGACCGCATGGCGGGTCCGTCCTCGGGTACCCGCCCACCGACCGGGCGGGCCGTACGGCAAGCCATCCACGTCAGACGGGGAGGTGCCGGCCGTGGAAACGCAGGCGGACACCCAGCCGATCAGCAGTCACATCCCGGCCGACGAGCGCGTCCGCACGTGCCGTCCCGCGGTCGTCCGGCGGGCCGGGGCCCCAGGCGGCGGCGCGGTCACGGCCCGCCCCGGCAACCGGTCCGAGGCACTCCCCGACGGCCCGGAGTGGAACATCGTCCGGGGCGAGGACTAGGCGGCGCGGGCCGTGGCCCCCGCCGTCCCGCCGCCCGGCGGCACCCCGTACCCGCTCGTCCGCCGCCCTGCCCGGCGGCGTGAGATCCGGGTGGCCTCGGTGCCGTCGGGACACGTGTACGTACGACACATCCACGCCTCGGACGGCTCCGACGGTGTGACCCTGCTGCCGGACCCCCGCCCCAACGGCGCCCCCAGCACCTCCCAGCGGTGGTGGCCCCCGGTCATGCTCGACCCCGGCTGGGTCCGGGCCAACCGCCACGCCTTCGACGTCTACCACCTGCACTTCGGCTTCGACGCCCAGACGCCGGACCAGCTGGCGGACCTGGTCGGTCAGCTGCGCCGGCACCGCAAGCCGCTCGTGCAGACCGTCCACGACCTCCGCAACCCGCACCACCCCGACCGCCGCGCCCACGACGCGGCCCTCGACGTCCTGATCCCCGCCGCCGACTGCCTCATCACCCTGACCCCGGGCGCGGCTGAGGAGATCGCCGCCCGGTGGGGCCGCGCCGCGCATGTGCTGCCCCACCCCCACGTCGTCGACGAACCGGCGCTGTCCCGCCCTCGCGGAACCCGCGCCGGCTTCGTCATCGGCGTGCACGCCAAGAGCCTGCGCCCCAACATGGCGCCCCTGCCCGTGGTCTCCGCCCTGGCCCGGATCACCGCCGCCCTGCCGGATGCCGTGCTCCGGGTGGACATCCACCCCGACACCCACGACCCCGGCTCGCGGGCGCACGCCCCGGAAGTGGTCGCGGGCCTGCGCGCCCTGGCCGCCCACGACCGGCTGGACCTGCGGGTGCACGACTACTTCGACGACGACGCCCTCTGGACGTACCTCCAGTCCCTCGACCTGTCCGTGCTGCCCTACACCTTCGGCACGCACTCCGGCTGGCTGGAGGCCTGCCACGACCTCGGCACGGCCGTCGCCGCCCCCGACTGCGGCTACTACGCCCAGCAGCGCCCCTGCCACACCTACCGCCACGGCGAGGACGGACTCGACGAGGAGTCGCTCGAAGCGGCCGTCCGTGCGGCCTACGACCACCGGCCGGCCTGGCGCGCCCATCCGGCGTCCCGCGCCGCCGAACGGCAGGCCCTGGCCACCGCCCACCGGGCCCTCTACGAAGCCTGCCTGCCATGACCAGGTCCCTGCGCATCGCCCTGATCGCGTCGGCGCGCTTCCCGATCCGCGAGCCCTTCGCCGGTGGGCTGGAGGCGCACACGTGGGTGCTGGCCACGGCACTGCGCAGCCGGGGCCACCGCGTCGCGCTGTTCGCGGCCCCGGCTCCGACCCCGCCCTCGGCGTCCGCGAACTGCCCGTCCACACCCCCCGGCTGAGCGACGCCGCCCGGGCCGACCTGAGCATGACCGATCCCCTCGCCCTGGCCGAGCACCACGCGTACCTGCGGCTCATGCTCGACCTGTCGCCCAGCCGTGGCGGGGTCCCCTACGACGTCGTGCACAACAACAGCCTCCACTACCTCCCCATCGCCATGGCCTCCGCCGTGCCCGCCCCCGTCGTGACCACGCTCCACACGCCGCCCACCCCCTGGATGGAGTCCGCGATCCAGGCCGACGCCACCGGCTCGGTGGTGTTCACCGCCGTCAGCGCCCACACGGCGCGCGCCTGGCGGCCGCTGGTGAGCGCCGCGCGCGTGGTGCGCAACGGCGTCGACGTCCGGCGCTGGCCGGCCGGTCCGGGCGGGGGCGGTCTCGTCTGGTACGGCCGGATCGTGCCCGAGAAGGGGCCGGCCCTGGCCATCGCCGCGGCCGAGGCCGCCGGGCTGCCGCTGACGCTGGCCGGACCGGTCGTCGACCGCCCGTACTTCCGCGAGCGGGTGCAGCCCCGCCTCGGCAGCCGGATCCGGTACGCGGGCCACCTGGGCGGCGCGGAACTCGCCGCCCTCGTCGGCTCGGCATCGGCCACGCTGGTGACCCCCTGCTGGGACGAGCCGTACGGCCTGGTGGTGGCGGAGTCGCTGGCCTGCGGCACGCCGGTGTGCGGCTTCGACCGCGGGGCCCTGGGCGAGATCCTCACGCCCGACTGCGGTCGGCTGGTGCCCTACCCCGATGTGCAGGCACTCACCGCCGCGCTCGCCGGGGCCCGCAGCCTGAGCCGCAGCGCCTGCCGCGAGCGGGCGGAGTCCTTCTGCTCGGTCGGCCACATGACGGACCGTTACGAAGCCCTGTACGAGGAGCTGCTGTCGTGATCGGCTACTACGTCCACCACCAGGGGCTCGGCCACCTCCACCGGGCGCTCTGCGTGGCCGGGCAGGCCCGCAGCCCCCTCACCGGCCTTTCCAGTCTGGACCCCCCGGACGGCTGGCCGGGGGAGTGGGTGCGGCTGCCGCTCGACACCGGGGAGGAACCGGTGATCGACGTCCGCGCGCACGGGCGGCTGCACTGGGCGCCCCTGCGGCACCCCGGCTACCAGGAACGCATGGCCGCCATCGCGGACTGGCTCGCCAGGACCCGGCCGGCGCTGCTGGTCAGCGACGTGTCCGTCGAAGTGGCCTGCCTGGCCAGGCTGATGGGCGTACCCGTGGTGGTCGCCGCCATGCGCGGGCGGCGCCGCGATCCGCCGCACCGGCTCGGGCACGACATCGCGCTGCGCCTGCTGGCACCCTGGCCCGCCGCCTTCCCCGAACCCGGCTGGCCCGCCCACTGGTACGAGAAGACCGTCTACACCTGCGCCTTCTCGCGGTCCGACGGCCGGACCCGCCCACCACCGCCCGTGCCGGGCGGCCACCGGCGGGTGCTGCTCATGCTGGGGGCGGGCGGCAGCCGCATCACCGCCGACGAGGTGCGCGACGCCCGTGCCGCCACCCCGCAGTGGGAGTGGGACGTACTGGGCGGGCCCTCCGGCGCCTGGTCGGGCGACCCCTGGCCCCGCATCAGTGCCGCGCACGTCGTCGTCACCCACGCCGGCCAGAACGCCGTCGCCGAGTGCGCGGCCGCCCGCCGGCCGGCGGTCATCCTGCCGCAGCCACGGCCGTACGACGAGCAGTACGGCACCGCACGCGCCCTGGCGGTCGCCCGCCTCGCCGTGGTCCGGCCGGCCTGGCCGCAACCCCTGGAGTGGCCCGCCGTCCTGGCCGAGGCGGCCGCCCTGGACGGCGGCGCCTGGGCCCGCTGGGCGCCCGGCGACGGGGCCCGCCGCGCGGCCCGCGCCCTGGACGAACTGGCGGGCACGCCATGGGATCCGTGACGCCGTCCGGCGGGGCGCCGGAGATGCCGCCTGCGGGGGCCCGTGGGACGCACGTGCCCGGACGGACTGCCGAGGCCCCCGGCCGGGCCGGCGGGGCACCTGCCCCCGGCCCGGACCGCGGGGCCGTCGTACGCGCCCAGGAGCCCCCGCCCGACGGCGCCGTCGGCCACGGGCGGGTCGCGGTGGTCACGCCCGTCTCGGGGCGCCACCGGCACCTCGCCCTCCAGCAGGCCGGGCTCGCCCGGGGCACCCGCCGGCCCGACCACCACGTCGTGGTCACCATGGCGGACCCGGAGGCCGGCCGCATTGCCGCTGCCGGCGATCCGCACGGCGACGCCGTCCCCGTGCCGGTGCCCGTCCCCGGCCGGCTGCCGCTGGCCGCCGCCCGCAACGCCGGCGCCCGGCACGCCCTCGACGCGGGGGCGCGCGTGCTCGTCTTCCTGGACGTGGACTGCGTGCCCGGCCCCGGAACGGTCGCCCGCTACGCCGCCGCCGCGCGCGACGGCCTGCTGCTCTGCGGCACGGTCGCCTACCTGCCGCCCCCACCCGCCGCCGGATACCGGCTCGCCCGCCTTCCGGAGCTCGCCGCTCCGCACCCCGCCCGTCCGGACCCCGGCCCGGGCGAGCTCGTGACCGGTGGCGACCCGGACCTGTTCTGGTCGCTGTCCTTCGCGGTCACCGCCGCCACCTGGGCGCGGATCGGCGGGTTCTGCGAGGAGTACACCGGGTACGGCGGCGAGGACACCGACTTCGCCCGCCTCGCGGACCGCGCCGGGGTCGGGGTGGGCTGGCTGGGCGGCGCCCCGGCGTACCACCAGTACCACCCCGTCGAGGACCCGCCGGTGCGGCACCTGGACGACATCCTGCGCAACGGCGCGTTGTTCCGCCGGCGTTGGGGCCACTGGCCGATGGTCGGCTGGCTGCGGGAGTTCGCCCGCCTCGGACTGGTCCGGCACGACCCCGCCACCGGCACCTGGTACGCCACCTGAGGCCGCCGCCGCAGGGCCGGCACGACGCCCGGGCCGCGCCGCCGGAGACCGGCACGACACCTGACGCCCGCCGCGGGCGGCCCGGCACGCCGCCCGTGTCCGGGCCGCACGCAACCACCCTGCTTGAGCAGGGCGAACCCGGGCAGCAGCGGTCCATGGACCGACGACCGGCCGCGCGCTCCTCCACGGCGCTCCCGCCGCCCGAGGAACTGCTCGGCATCGCACGCCAGGTGGGCCGCGACTACCTGCGCTGGCGCCAGCGGCTCACGGCCTCCGAGGACGAGGGCAGCTGGGTCCAGCTCTTCAGGGCCGGCCCGCTCGGCGTCTGGGCGGTCGGCTGGGACCACGTGCCGCCCGGCACCTGCTACCTGGACCACGAGGACGTCCGCGGCGCCGTGTACGTGGCCCGCGGCACCCTCCTCCACGAACGGGTCCGCTTCGGCAGCGCCCCGCACGCCACGCAGGTCTCCGCGGGCGACGGCTTCTGCTTCGACGAGACCTTCTACCACCGGATGCAGGCGGCGCGGGAGCACGGGCCGACCGTCAGCGTGCACGTCTTCGCCGCGGAACTCCCGGACGGAGCCGCGCCCCCGCCCGGACCCCACCCGGCCCCGTCCGGCTGAGCCCCTGCCCGGGCAGGAGTGTGCTGCGGCCGGGCCGGGGTAGGCGCGCCCCACGGCCGCGCAGACGGCGCACCGGCGAAGGAGGAGGGATGGCGGTACGGCACCAGCTCGTCGAAGCCCCTTCCGACCGGGTGTGGGCGGTACTCGCCGACCCCGGGCTGTACGGCCGGTGGGTGGTCGGGCCCACCGGATCGCGCCCCGTCGACGGCGACTGGCCGGACGAGGGAGCACGCCTGGAGTACACCGTCCGCCTGGGGCCGCTCTCCGGCTCCGGCGTCACCACCGTCCGGTCCGCCGACCCCGGCCGGCTCCTGGAACTGGAGGCGGACAGCGGGCGGCTCGGCACGGCGCGGATCGCCATCGAGCTCAGGCCCTGGGGAGCGCACACCCTGGTCATCGTCGACGAGCACCCGCTCCGCGGGCCCGGCGGCGCCCTGCACAGCGCGCCGCTGGACGCCCTGCTGCACGTACGCAACCGCCGCATGCTGCGCCGGCTGGCCGAGCTCGTCCAGGAGCGGCCGGACACCGGCGGTCACGCCGACGGTCACTCCGGCGGGCACACCGGCGGCCGCCCCGCCGCACGAGCGGCCGGCAACGGACCCTGAGAGGAGAGCCGATGCCCGACGCTGTGGTGATCGGCGCCGGCCCCAACGGGCTCGTGGCCGCGAACGTGCTGGCCGACGCGGGCTGGAGCGTCGAAGTCCTGGAGGCACAGCCGGAACCCGGCGGCGCCGTCCGCAGCGACCGCCGGGTCCACCCCGGCTACGTGTCCGACGTCTTCAGCGCCTTCTACCCCCTGGCTGCCGCGTCCCCCGTACTCGACCGGCTGGAACTCGGCCGCCACGGGCTGCGCTGGTCCCGGGCGCCCAGCGTCCTGGCCCACCCGCTGCCCGACGGCCGCTGCGCCGTGCTGGAGGACCGGGTGGACGCCACCGCCGCCGGCCTGGACGCCTTCGCGGCCGGTGACGGAGCAGCCTGGCGCGACCTGTGCGCGACGTGGGACAGGATCGGCCCCGACCTGCTGCGGTCCCTGTTCACCCCGTTCCCGCCCCTGCTGCCCGCCCTGCGCCTGCTGCCCCGCCTGCGCGCGGCCGGCGGTCTGCACCTGGCCCGCACCCTGATGCTGCCGGTGCGCCGGCTGGGCGAGGAGGAGTTCACCGGTGACGGCGGACGACTCCTGCTGGCCGGCAACGCGCTGCACGCCGACCTGACCCCGGAGGCCGCCGGCAGCGGCGGCTTCGGGTGGCTGATGTGCATGCTCGGGCAGAAGTACGGGTTCCCGGTCCCCGTCGGCGGCGCCGGCGCCCTGACCGCGGCCCTCGTCCGCCGGCTGGAGGCCGCCGGGGGAGTGCTGCGCTGCGGGACCCCGGTACGCGAGGTCGTCGTCCGGCAGGGCCGGGCCGTGGGCGTCCGTACGGCCGACGGCGGCCGGGTCGCCGCCCGCCGCGCGGTCCTGGCCGACGTGGCCGCCCCGGCCCTGTACGGCGGCCTGGTCGACGAGGCCCTGCTGCCCGGCCGGCTCCTGGCGGACCTGAAGGCCTTCCACTGGGACTTCGCGACCGTCAAGGTCGACTGGGCGCTGAGCGGGCCGGTGCCCTGGACCGCCGCCGGGGCCGCCAGGGCCGGTACGGTCCACCTGGCCGACGGCGTCGACGCGCTCACGCGCTTCGCCGCCCAGATCGCCATGGGCCAGGTGCCGGACGAACCGTTCCTCCTGATGGGCCAGATGACCACCGCCGACCCCACCCGCTCCCCGGCCGGCACCGAGTCGGCCTGGGCCTACACGCACGTCCCGCAGCACGTCCGGGGCGACGCCGGCGGCCAGGGCCTCAGCGGGACCTGGGACCACGCGGAACAGCAGCGGATGGCCGACCGGGTCGAGGAGCAGGTCGAACGCCACGCGCCCGGGTTCCGCTCCCGGGTCCTGGCCCGCCGGGTCCTCGCCCCGCCCACCCTCGAACAGCTCGACGCCAACCTGCACGGCGGCGCCATCAACGGCGGCACCGCCGCCCTCCACCAGCAGCTGCTCTTCCGCCCGCTGCCGGGTACCGGGCGCCCGGAAACCCCCGTACGCGGCCTCTACCTGGCGTCCGCCAGCGCGCACCCCGGCGGCGGCGTCCACGGCGCGCCCGGCGCCAACGCCGCCCGGGCCGCGCTGCGCGGCCGCCACACCGACCGCCTGCTGACCCGCACCCAGCGCGTCCTGGCCCGCCGGGACCGGAAGGGACGGGCGGCGGGCCCCGCGTGAACGGGCCCGAGCACGAACGGACAGGGTCCGCGCCCGGACCGGGCCCGCACGAAGCCCCCCGTGGAGGGCCCGGCCCGCCACGGCCTTTCTCGCAGGAGGCGGCATGGCACCGCACGACAGCCCGCTGAGCGGCAGGGTCGCCGTCGTCACCGGCGCGGCCCGCGGACTGGGCGCAGGCCTGGCGCGGGAGCTCGCCGGCCGCGGCGTACGCACGGCGCTGGTCGGACACGAGGGCCCGCGGCTCGCCGAAGTCGCCGCGCCCTTCGGCGCCCTGGCCGCCTGCTGGGAGGCCGACGTCACGGACGACGCGGCCATGGCCCGCGTCGCGGAGGAGGTCACGGCCACCCTGGGACCGCCGTCCGTGGTCGTCGCCAACGCCGGACTCGCCGAGGGCGGCCCCTTCCCCGGCTCCGACCCGGCCACCTGGCGGCGCGTGGTCGAGGTCAACCTCACCGGCAGCGCCACGACCGCGCGCGCCTTCCTGCCCGCGCTCCTCGAGACGCACGGCTACTTCCTGCAGATCGCCTCCCTCGCCTCGTTCGGCGCCGCGCCGCTGATGAGCGCGTACTGCGCCTCGAAGGCGGGCGTGGAGGCGTTCGCCCACTGCCTGCGCGCCGAACTCGCCCACCGCCACGTCGGCGTCGGCATCGCGTACCTCAACTGGACCGGTACCGACATGATCGAGGACGCCGACCGGTACCCGGTGCTGCGTGAGCTGCGCGCGCACATGCCGCCCCCGGCCCGCCGGGTCCACCCGGTGGGCACCGTCGCCGCCCGCCTGGTGGACCGCGCCGAGCGGCGCGCGGTGGCCGTGTACGTCCCCGCCTGGCTCCGGGCGGTCCAGGTGGTGCGCGCCGGGCTGCCGCCCCTGGTCACCCGGGTGGCACGCCGCGACCTGCCGCGCCTCGCGGCCGACGGGGGCCTCGGGGCCACGGGACTGCTGGGCGCGGGCGGCCGGGCGGACACGACGGCAACCGACGGCCGCCCCGGTCCCACCGTCACCGGCGGCCGTCCGGACCAGAGGGCAGCCGGCGGCTGGCCGGGCGACACGGCAACCGGCGGCCGGCCCGGCGACACGGGCTCCCGCGGCCTCGGCTGACCGCCACGCCCCCGCCACCGGTGCCGGCCGGCGCCGTCCGAGCCACGCGGGCCGGTGCCGTACGGCATGTGCGGCCCCGGCCCGGGCACACGCCCGCCATGGACGACACACGCACCCTCGACGCATTGGCCGGACCCGGTTACTGCCTGCTGCCACCCGACGAGGTCGGCGGACGTCTCGGCGCCGACCGGCACCGGTGGGCCGAGTTCGACCGGCACTGGGACCGCCTGGTGACCGACCCCTACACGGAAGAGGCGGGTACGCACCGGCTGCGGCGCTACGGACACTTCGGCATGAGACCGGGCCGGGCCGCGGAACCCCGGCCGCACGGGGACTTCCTGCAGCCGGAGGACAGCAACCCGCTGTACGTCGGCAGGGCGCGCGAGTTCGCTCCGCTCACCGGCGAGTTCACCGCCGATCCGCTGCTGGCGGGACTGCTGGATCTGCTCGCCGAGGCGGCCGCCGTCCTCGCCGACCCGCCCGAGTGGACGGTGAAGATCCACCCCTTCCGCGTCACGGCCACCGGCGGCCGCGGCGGCGAACCCACCCCGGAGGGCGTCCACCGTGACGGAGTCACCCTGGTGTCCTCCCTGCTCGTGTCCCGGGTGAACGCCGAAGGCGGCGAGAGCACCGTCTACGCCCCCTCCGGAGCCCCCCTGCTCAGCACCGTCCTGACGGAGCCCGGGACGCTGCTGCTGGGCGACGACCGGCGCACCCTCCACGGGGTCACCGCCGTCACCCCCAGTGATCCGGACCGCCCCGCCCACCGCGACGTCCTGGTGGTCACCTTCGCCGCACCGTGAACGGGCCGCCGCCGAAGGCCCCGTCCGAACGCCCGCGCCCGGAGCCCCGCACCCCCGTCAGACAAAGCCGTCCCCGCCCCCGTCCGGCTCCCGTTCCGTCGCCTCCACCAGCCACCGCACCGCCCCCTTGAGTCCGCCGGGCGCCGCTGCGGCCGCGCGCTGGGCGGCCGCCCCCGCCACCCGCCCCCCACCCACGACGCCGGACAGCCGGGCCCGTACGAGGTCCAGCTCACCGGTCTCGGACAGCGCCTCCCCGACGTGCTCCAGCAGGCCTCCCAGCAGCTCCACACCCGGCCTGAGGCGGCCGGCGAGCAGATCGACGCCGGTGCCCGTGGGTCCGTCCCTGGCCGCCTTCCAGTACGCGGCCCGCACCTCCTCCGCCGCGACCGGCGGCCCCACGTCGCCGGCCCGCACCGCCCGCAGCGACACCCGCACGAGACCCCGTACGAGTGCCGCCAGCGCCACCGCGTCGTCGAGTTCCGGCACCACGTCCAGGCACCGGACCTCCACGGTGGGCAGCCGGGGGTTGGGCCGCACGTCCCAGAACGGCAGCGAGGTGTCCAGCATGGCCTCCGAAGCCGCGATCAGCCGCGCGGTCCGCCCGGCACCGGCCGCCGAGGCGGCGTACGGCGGGGGCCCCAGGCACGGGAACCGCAGGCGCACCACGGAACGCCAGCTCGCGTAGCCGGTGTCCCGGCCCTGGTGGTACGGCGCGTTGGCGCCCAGCGCGACGAGCAGCGGCAGCCAGGGGCGCAGGTGGTTGCCGACCAGCAGCGCCTCCTCGGCGTCGGGGCAGTGGACGTGGACGTGCTGGGCGGAGAGCGCGAAGTCCGCCATCATGCCCCGGTACTGGGCCGTTCCGGCCCGGTAGCGGGGATGGTCGGCCACGGCCGCCGGGTCCACCCGGCCGAGCAGGGGCGTACCGGAGGCACACAGGCGGAGGCCGTGGGCGCGGGCCGCGGCGGCGGCCGCCCGCCGCGCCGCGGCCAGTTCGGCACGCAGTCGGGCCAGGCCGGCGCACGGCGGGGTCCGGGTCTCGATCTGGTAGAGGGTGAACTCACCCGAGACCGACCCGCCGTGACCCGCGGCGCGCGCCGCGGCCACCACCTCCGTCGCACGCGGCCGTATCCGCCCGGTGGCGGGGTCGACCAGGAAGAACTCCTCCTCGACCCCGAGCAGCGGTACCCCGGGCCCGCCACCGGGCACGGTCACTCCCCGGGCAGCGGCCGGCGCAGCGCCGACGCCCCTGCCGTCCACCGGGCCCGCAGGCGGTCCGCAAGACGGTCCTCCAGCAAGCCGGTGGCCGCGCACCCGAAGGCGACGTCGGCCTCCAGGCCGGGCTCGGACCGGAGCAGTCCGCCGACCACCCCGTGCCGCACGACCTGTTCGTGCACGGCGTCCGCCTCCACGTGCTCGGCGTAGAAGTGTTCGGCCGCCGCCCCCGCGCCACAGCGCCGCATGGCTCCCGCCAGCCGCCGTGAACCGGGCGAGGACGTCACCTCGACCCAGGCGAAGTGGCCGACCAGCGCCCCGCGCAGCTCCCGGTGCAGGCCGAACAGCGACATCAGGTTGACCGTGGCGAGGACGGCCGCGGGCGCCTGCTCCAGGTAGCCGCCGTACGCGGGGTCCAGTCCGAGGCCGGTCATCAGGTCCGCGAACAGGCGGGCGTGCACCCGCTCGGCCCGGCCGGCGCCGAACTCGTCGTACTCGATGGCCGCCATGGCCGACTTGGCCTCGCCCGTGAGCCGCGGCAGCACCCACGCGTGCGGGTCGGCCTCCTTGAGGTGGTACAGGGAACGCAGGGCGGCGTACTCCCGCAGCTGCCACAGCTCGCCCTCGGTCTCCAGGAAGTGGCTCAGGCTCCCCTCCGGGTCGGCGGGCTCCTCCAGCAGCGGCCCGAACGCCGCGTCCACGGTCGCGGGTACGTCGTCCAGCGCGGCGCGCAGCGCGGTCAGCATCCGGAACTCGAGCCGGGCGCGCAGCCGCAGCAGGTCCGGGTCCCACTCCAGGGCGTCGGACACGCCCGCGAAGCCGCGGTAGTGCAGCTCGTAGAGGACGTACAGCGCCAGCTGGAGGTCCTCGCCCCACGGGTCGGCCGCCGCGACGTCCGGCTCGGGCACGGCCGGCTCCGACGGGGTGCCGGTGCGCAGGGCGTCCAGCACGGACGCGGACAGCGGCCCGCGGGCGCCGGGCAGCCGCGGCGGGCCACCGTCCGGCCCGGCAGCACCGGTCCGGCCCTCCGCCGGGCTCTGCGTCGCGGTACGCGGGGTCATCGCTCGTTCTCCTTCCCCTCGGGGTCGGCCGCCGCGGCACGTGCGGGGGCGCGCCGGCGGCGACGGTGACTGGTGTCGCACCACGGTGGCGTCCGGGTCCGCCGGCAGGTGCACAGGGCCACCGCGAACCGGTCGGAGGCCGCGACGCTGCCGTCGGGCATCACCACCTCCACGGGCCCTTCGAGCAGCACCGGCCCGCCGGGCTCGAACCGCACCCGGCACACGGCCGCGTCCCCCTCCGGCCCGGCTCCCCCCGTCCCGGGCATCCGCGGCGTCTCAGGCGTACCGGCCACGGATGACCACCAGTTCCTCCCGGTCCTCGCCCGGCGCGGCGAAGCCCTTCTCCGTCAGCCAGGCCCGGCGCCCGCGCAGCACGGGCCCCCACCCGATCCGGCGACGCGCCTCGACGCGCGCCGAGATGCCGCCGCGCGCGAGCATCGCCAGGGTGCGCTCGCTGTCGCACATCGCGGAATGGACCATGAGCAGCACACCGCCGGGCCGCAGCAGGGCCGGGGCAGCGGCACAGATGGGGTCGATCACGGCCCGGCCGTCGCCGCCGGCGTCCCACGCGCGCCGCTCCCCGCGGACCGGCAGTGCGGCGTCCGGGGAGGGCACGTACGGCGGATTGGCGAGGACGAAGTCGTAACGGGGCCCGCGTCCGGCGCGTACGGCGAAGTCGCCGTGCCGCACCTTGACCGGCAGGCGGCGCAGCCGCGCGTTGAGCCAGGCGGCCAGCACCGCCGCCCACGACGCGTCGACCGCCGTGACGTCCGCACCCGACTCCGCGGCGCGCAGCGCGACCACTCCCGTCCCGGTACCGATGTCCAGCACCGACCGGCCCGGCCCGATGTCCTCACGGGCCACCGCGGCCTCCAGCAGCCGGCTGTCGGCCTGGGGCCGGTACACGCCGGGCAGGGCGACCAGCCGATCACGGACGGCGCCCCCGGCACCTGCGGCAACGGCCATCGTCCACCTCCACACGTACGAAAACCTCCAGTGATCACCGCGCCTACCCCGAACCCCCGCCCGCATCCCACCCACCGGCCGTCGCACGTGCTGAGGCGGAGCACGAGGGGCCGTCCCGGGTCTGACGCCGGCCGGCGCCGGAAGCGCCCCCGTGAGGCCGTGTCCCGCCGGCGCCGGCTCCGGGTTTCGACACGGGGAAAGCGGTCAGACGGTACGCATCGTCACGTCGACAGGAAGGTCCGGTATGGGGACCGTGCTGCTGCTCACCGCTCCCGCGTTGCTCGCACTGCTGCTGACCTGCTCCGGGGGCGGCAGCCGGGCGCGCCACCGCAGCGGGGGGTCCCGATGACGGCCGCCGTGCGGAGCGTGGGCGTCGAGGAGGAACTCCTGCTCGTCGCCCGTACGACGGGCGAGCCGCTCGCGCTCTCCGCAGCCGTGCTGGCCGCCGCGTCCCGCGCGGCGCCCGACGGGCAGGACGAGGCGTTCGAGAAGGAGCTCAAGAACGAGCAGGTCGAGTTCGCGACCCGTCCGGTCACGTCCATGGGCGAGCTGGCGGAGGAGATCGGCCGCTGGCGGGCCGAGGCCGCCCGGCACGCCGCCGGCGTCGGCGCGGGCGTCGCGGCGCTCGCCACCTCGCCGCTGCCCGTCCAGCCGTCCATGAGCCCGGGGGAGCGGTACCGCTGGGTCGGCGAGCAGTTCGGCCTGACGGCACAGGAGCAGCTGACGTGCGGCTGCCACGTGCACGTCTCGGTCGAGTCCGACGAGGAGGGCGTCGCCGTCCTGGACCGCATCCGCCCCTGGCTGCCGGTCCTCACGGCCATGAGCGCCAACTCACCCTTCTGGCAGGGCGCGGACACGGACTACGGCAGCTACCGCAGCCGCGTGTGGAACCGCTGGCCGTCCGCCGGACCCACCGAGGTCTTCGGCACCGCGGACCGCTACCACCGGCAGGTCGACGACATGCTCGCCACCGGCGTGCTGCGGGACGTCGGGATGGTCTACTTCGACGCCCGGCTGTCGGCGAACTACCCGACGGTGGAGATCCGTACGGCCGACGTCTGCCTGCACGCCTCCACCGCGGTCCTCCTCGCCACGGTGTCCCGCGCCCTGGTGGAGACCGCCGCCCGAGCCTGGCGTGCGGGCGACCCGCCGCCGCGCATCGGCGTCGCCCTGATGCGCCTGGCGTCCTGGCGCGCCGCCAGGTCCGGGCTCGACGGCCCGCTGATCGACCCCCGGTCCATGGCACCGGCGCCGGCCGCGGCCGTGGCCGAGGCGCTCCTGGAGCACGTACGGGACGCGCTGGAGGAGACCGGCGACCTGGAGGACGCGCGCAAGGGCATGGCGCACCTGCTGGAACGGGGCAACGGCGCCCGTGCGCAGCGCGCCATCCTGCGCGAGCGCGGTGACCTGCCGGCCGTGGTGCAGGAGTGCTGCCGCATCACCACCGAGGTTCCGGACCAGCCCCACGGGGGCGTGTGAGCGGGGTCGGGCAGCGGGTCCTACACGTCGTCGTCGCGCATGTCCTCGTCGCCGCGTTCACGCCCCGTCTCGTCCTCCCGGCGGCGCAGTTCCTCGGGACTCTTCCCCTCCTGGCGGGAGGAGCGGGCGGCGCCCTGCCCGGGCTGCTGGTCCCGCTTCTGCTTCTGTTCCTCGCGGCCCTTGCCCGGCTGCTGCTTCTTGTCCTGCATTCCGCCCATGGCTGTCGACTCCTCCGGGGGACTTCGGGGGTACCTTGCCCGACCACCGTGGCACGAGGTGTGACATACCGCATGATTTCGGTTACCCGAGGTGATGGTCTCCGTGGGTGCTGCCACCGCAGTGCGCGTTAACGATGCGTCAAGATTTTCCCCGGGTGGAGGAGCCGGGTCTCCGGTCCGCGGGCCCCGGACCGAGCCCCGCGCCCCGCCCCATGGCCTGGGCTTTCCGCTTTACGAAGCCCCGGCCGCCAGGATTCCGCCGTACCGGCCAGGACCGTCGCCCACCGGCCCGGGACCTCGGCGAAACGGGCAAAGGCGCCCCGGCCGCGGGTGTCCCGGGACCGACGGGTCCGGTGGCGGGCCCATACTCGGTGATCGTTGTGAGAGCCCTGTTGCCGCGGTCGCGGTGTGACCACGGTGTGGCTGCCGCCGCAGTCGGAGGACAGCCGAGGACGGCCAGGGGCAGCCGGTGCGCGTGCGCCGGACGGATCGGGATGGGTTGATGGGGGACATGAGCCAGGCGAACGAGCCGGCGATGCCGGAGGTGGTCGACAAACCGGTGCTGCGGCCGCAGCCCACGGGCAGGCTGGCGCAATGGATGCTGCGGCACCGGGTGCAGCCCGTCGGCCCGGCGGCCGGAGAGGCGCACGCCGAGCCGCACGCCTGGTGGAAGGTGATGTGCCTGACCGGCGTGGACTACTTCTCCAGCCTCGCCTACGTCCCCGCCATCGCCGCCCTCGCAGCCGGCGCCGTGTCCCCGCTCGCCACCCTGCTGATCGTGGCGCTGACGCTCCTCGGAATGCTGCCGATGTACCGGCGGGTGGCCAAGGAGAGCCCGCACGGCGCGGGTTCGGTCGCGATGCTGGAGGACCTGCTCCCGTTCTGGTGGGGCAAGCTGTTCGTCCTGGTGCTGCTCGGCTTCGTCGCCACGTCGTGGATCATCACGATCACCCTCTCCACCGCCGACGCGTCCGTGCACGTGGTGGAGAACCCCTTCTTCCCGACCGCCCTGCACGGCCACGAGGTCGCCCTGACCGTCGTGCTCCTGCTGGTGCTCGGCGGGGTGTTCCTGCTCGGGTTCAGCGAAGCGGTCAGCGTGGCCATCCCGCTCGTCGCCGTCTTCCTCGCCCTGAACGCCGTGGTCATCGGCGTCGGCCTGGTTCACGTGATCAGCACCCCCGGCGCCTGGTCCTCGTGGACCGACGCCCTCGCCGAGACCGGCGGCAGCTTCGGCGACCTGCTCGGCCCGGCGCTGCTCGCGTTCCCCCTGCTCGTCCTCGGTCTGTCCGGGTTCGAGACCGGCGTGAGCATGATGCCGCTGGTCGCCGCCGAAGGTGCCGACGCCGAGCAGCGCCTGCGGTCGCGGATCCGCAACACCCGCCGCCTGCTCACCACCGCCGCCGCGATCATGAGCGTCTACCTGCTCGCGGCCAGCTTCGTCACCACCGTCCTGATCCCGCACGAGGCGTTCGAGCCGGGCGGCGCCGCGAACGGCCGCGCCCTGGCGTGGCTGGCGCACGAGCACGTCGGGGAGGGCTTCGGCACCGTCTACGACATCAGCACGATCCTGATCCTCTGGTTCGCCGGCGCCTCCGCCATGGCGGGACTGGTCAACATCGTCCCCCGCTACCTCCCCGACTACGGCATGGCCCCCGAATGGGGACGCGCCGTCCGCCCGGTCGTGATCGTCTACACGGTGCTCTGCATCCTCATCACGATCGCCTTCGACGCGGACGTCGACGAGCAGGCCGGCGCCTACGCCACCGGCATCCTGGCCATGATGGTCTCCGGGGCCTTCGCGGTCACCGTCTCGGTCGCCCGGCACCGCCGGCGCCTGCCCACCATCGGCTTCGCGCTCCTGACCGCGGTGCTGCTCTACGCCCTCGTCGCCAACATCATCGACAAGCCCGACGGCATCGTCATCTCCGCCTTCTTCATCGCGGGCATCATCGTCGTCTCGCTGGTCTCGCGCGTGTCCCGCACCACCGAGCTGCGCGCCGACCGCATCGTCTTCGACGAGGACGCCCGCCGGTTCATCGACGACACCCTCGCCTTCGACAACGCCATCAACCTCATCGCCAACCGGCGCCAGGCCGGCGACGCCGCCGAGTACGCCGACAAGGAGCGCGAGCAGCGCGGCGCCAACCCCGTCCCGGGCACGGCCGACGTGATCTTCCTGGAGATCGACGTGGTGGACCCGTCCGACTTCAGCGACACGCTGACCGTCCACGGCGTCGAGGTCGACGGGTACCGGATCCTGCGCGCCGACGCGCCGGCCGCCCCGAACGCCATCGCCGCCATCCTGCTGGCCCTCCGCGACGCCACGGGTGTGCAGCCGCAGTGCCACTTCGCCTGGGCGGAGGGCAGCCCGCTGGTGCACATGGTCCGGTACTTCCTCCTCGGCCGCGGCGACACGGCACCGGTGACCCGCGAGATCATCCGCAGCCACGAGCCGGACCCCGACCGCCGCCCGGGCATCCACGTGGGCGGCTGAGGAACCGTACGGGCCCGGGGCCGGCCGCCGCACGGCCGGCCGCGGGGCCCGCGGCAGCGCCCCTGCCGCCGCCCCACGCTGGCTGCCCCCGTCCCGCCGCGGCTGCCCCGCCTCGCCACGGCCCCCGTCCCGCCGCCCGGAGCGGCCCTCACGCCAGCAGGTTCACCGCGCGCTCGAACACCCCCGGGAACCGTGCCGCCGCCGGGGCGATCAGGGGCGCGAGGCGGGGCTGGTCACGGGCCCACAGCAGGGACCTCGTCAGCACCCGGTAGCTCCGCGACAGCCGGCACCAGGCCCCCTCGTACGCCGCGGGCCGCCCCTCGCGCACGCAGCGCACCAGCTCGCCCGCCGCCGTCAGGGCCAGGGCGAGCCCCTCCCCGGTCAGCGCGTCGACGTACCCGGCGGCGTCGCCCACGAACAGCACCCGGCCGGCCACCCGCGCCCGGGCCTCCTGGCGGAGCGGGCCCGCCCCCCGCACCGGCGTCCGCCCGGCCCCGCCCAGCCGGGACAGCAGCAGGGGGAAGGCCGCGAGCTGGGCGTCGTACGGACACTGCTCCGAGGTCAGCACGGCGATCCCGACCTCACGCGGGCCCACCGGGGTCACGTACGCCTCCCGTCCCGCAGACCAGTGCACCTCCACCAGGTCGCTCCACGGCTCGACCGCGTAGTGACGGCGCAGCCCGTAGCGCGCCGGCCGCGCCCGCCCGGCGGGCCGCACCTCCAGCCCGAGGGAGCGGCGGACCGGGGAGTGCAGACCGTCCGCGGCCACCAGGTAACGGGCCGCGGTCCCGTCCGCCTCGACGTGCGTGTCGTACTGGCTGACCCGGCGCACCCGGCGCGGGACCACCGTCACGCCCAGCTCCGCGGCCCGGGCGGCGAGTGCCCCGTGCAGCAGCGTGCGCCGCACCCCGAGGCCGGGTCCCGCCCGGAACTCCGCCTCGGCGCACCGCCCGCCGGCCGCGTCCAGGTAGCGGATGCCACGCAGCGGCCGGCCCGGCGCCGCCACACCGAGCGCGTCGAGCGCGCGTACCGCGCCCGGCATCAGGCCCTCGCCGCACGCCTTGTCGACCGGGGTGCCACGCGGTTCGGCGACCACGACCTCGAACCCGGCGAGCGCACCGTGGATCGCCGTGGCCAGCCCCGCCGGGCCGCCGCCCACGACGAACAGGTCGATCACGGAGCCGCGCCGGCGGCCGCGACCGCACGGGCGGACGCCAGCGCGTCGTCCTCGCAACGGATGCGCACGGACAGCAGCGCGGCGTTGAGGACGGAGAAGCCGAGCGCGGTCACCCAGGCGGAGTGCACCAGCGGCAGCGCCGCGCCCTCGACGACGACCGCGAGGTAGTTGGGGTGGCGGAGGAAGCGGTACGGGCCCGAGGCGACCAGCGGCAGGCCCGGGACGATCAGCACGCGGGTGTGCCAGCGGCGCCCGAGCGTGGCGATGCACCACCAGCGCAGCCCCTGGGCCGCCAGCACCAGGGCCAGCGCGGGCCAGCCCAGCAGCGGCAGGAAGGGCCGGTCCGCCGCCCAGGGCTCGACCAGGCAGCCGGCCAGCAGCGCCGTGTGCAGGGCGACCATCACCGGGTAGTGGCCGGCCCCGTGCTCCAGCCCGCCCCGCGCCCGGCTCCAGGCGCCGTTGCGGCGCGCCACGGCGAGCTCCGCGAACCGCTCGGCGACGACCAGCAGGACCAGGACGACGTACACCGTCATGCGCGCCTCACCAGCCCAGCAGCACGAGTTCGGAGGAGAACCCCGGGCCGAACGCGATCATCAGGCCGGCAGCGCCGGGCGGCGGCGCCGAGGCGCGGGCGTCACGCAGGATCTGCAGCACCGAGGCGGAGGACAGGTTCCCGGTCGCGGCGAGGGCCCGCCGGGAGGGGGCCAGTGCGGAGTCCGGCAGCCCGAGGGCCCCGGCGAGCGCGTCGAGGACCTTCGGGCCCCCGGGATGGCAGATCCAGGCGGCGACGTCCCGGGGCTTGAGGTCGTGACCGGCGAGGAAGGACTCGATCTCCTCGGCCACGTGCAGCCGGACGAGTTCGGGGACCTCCCGCCCCAGGACCATGCGGAACCCCCAGTCGCCGACCTCCCAGCCCAGCAGGTGCTCGGTAGCCGGGTACAGGCGGCTGCGCGTGCTCCTGACCACCGGTCCGGGTGCGGGGACCGCCGGCGCGGCGTCCTGCTCGTCACCCACCGCCACCAGTGCGGCGGCCCCGTCCCCGAACAGGCTCCCCGCCACCAGGTTCGCCATCGACGTGTCGGACGGCTGGAGGGTGAGCGAGCACAGCTCCGTGGACAGCAGCAGCGCCTTGCGGCCCGGCCGGCCGGCCAGCAGTCCGTGTACGCGGGCCAGCCCGGCGGCACCGCCCGCGCAGCCGAGACCGAACAGCGGCACCCGCTCCACGTCCGGCCGCAGTCCGACCCGCGCGGCGAGCCGGGCCTCCACGGAGGGCGCGGCGATGCCGGTCACGGTCGTGGAGACGACGACGTCGATCTCCTCGGCCCGGACCGCGGCCTCGTCGAGGGCCCGCTCCACTGCCTCGGCACCCAGCGCCACGGCCAGGTCCACGAACAGCCGGTTGGTGTGCCCGAACCCGCCGAGCTCCCGGTACCGGTCCAGGGGGAGGGCGAGGTGACGCGTCTCGACCCCCGCCGCTCCGTGCAGCCGGCGCAGGAGCGCGGCATCGGCCCCGGACGGCATGCAGGAGGCGAGGACTTCGGCGATCTCCTGCTGCGTGTGGCGGTGCGGCGGGAACGCCGTACTCACCGCGAGGACGCGTGTCATCGCTCCAACATAGGGACAGGGGCCCGCCTGACCCCTGAACACGGCCACACCGGGCGCGCCGGGCGCGCCGGGGGCGCCGGGGGCGCCGGGGGCGCCGGCCACGGGGCGCCGGATGAGCCGGTCGGCGGGCGTGAGTGCGCGGGGCAGCGGGGCGTGGTGGTGCGCAGGCATCCCGAGCGGCTGGGCGCGGGTGAGCCGAGGGGCCGGAGGCGCTGGATTCGGGTGGGCGCGGAGGGGGGCCGAAGGATCCGGGCCGTGCCCGGCGTGCCCGGCCGCTGCGCGCAACCCTGTCCGGCGGACCGAGCCGCGGAGCCCGGCTGCGCCGGCCGAGCGTGCCGGGGCGTCAACGACGGCCGCCACGACTGCGCTGGGCGCTGAACGCGTCTGTGCCATCTGTGCCAGGCCGCGCGACCCTGCCGTGACGGCGTGCCCCACGTAGCCATCAGGGGTCGCCGGGGCGCTGGACGAGGTCTTCGCCGGCGGTGCCGGGCCGCACACTCCCGGCGATCACGGATGGGCGGAGCCGTGAACGGGGCCTCGCGCGTGCCCGGGATGCCCGGCCCGGGTCGACGAACAGCCGTTCTTCAACGACAAGCCCTCGATCACCGCCGACCCCATCCGCAGGGGCACCGCCTGTCAGGTCTGGTGTGGCCGTTGGGTGTCCCGAGTCCGGGCCGCGGCTCGATGAGGTCGTCGATGATGAGGCCCGCGCCGTGCAGGACCCAGGCTTCATGCGCGCCGCACGCCCGCCGAGGAGGGCCGGGCCCTGCCGAGCCCCAAGCACGGGCGCCCCTGCCGGCACGGAGACCGCCCGCCGCGATCGCCCCCGGGCGGGCCGCCGCACGCCTGCCGAGGCCCTGGCGGCGCTCAGCCCGCGGGGCCGGCGCGTGCAGGTACGGCTACGGCCCGCCGCGGCCGCACCCGGGGCGCCCGGGACGCCCGCCCGGGCAGGCTCTGGGCCTGCCGGGCCGCTGGGCCGGCCCCCTGTCGGCGCGCCGAACGCCCTTCGGGACCGCCCCGGGCGCGCCGGACGGCCGTCACGGCCGTCGGGCGCTTACCGTGGCGCGGTGCCCGCCACCACCGACGAAGGCGCCGCCGAAGCGGCGGGGCTCCCCGCGGCCGTCCCAGGACCGTCCGGCACCGCGCTCCTCCGCGGTGCGGGCGACCTCCTGAGGGCCAGTCATCCCGTCCCCGCCGCGGGGGTGACGCTGCTCGCCGCCCTGCTGGCCGCCGCCTCCGGGCTCGGCTTCCGGACCGGCGCCACCGCGGTGGCCGCGGTCGCCGCCGGCCAGCTGTCGGTGGGCTGGAGCAACGACCGGCTGGACCTGCGCCGCGACCGTGCGGCCGGCCGCCGCGACAAACCCCTCGCCGCAGGCGACGTACGGCCCGCCGCGGTGACCGCGGCCGCCTCCGCAGCCCTCCTCGCCTGCGTGCCGCTGTCGCTGGCCTGCGGTACCCGGGCGGGCCTGGTCCACCTTGGCTGCGTGGCCGCCGCCTGGGCGTACAACCTGTGGCTGAAACGCACCCCCGCCTCCTGGCTGCCGTACGCCCTCGCCTTCGGACTGCTGCCGGCCTTCCTGACCCTGGCCGCCACGCCCGGCCGCTGGCCCCCGCCCTGGCTGACGGCCGCGGCGGCGCTGCTGGGGACCGCGGCGCACTTCGCCAACACGCTGCCCGACATCGACGCGGACCTCGTCGCAGGCGTCCGCGGACTGCCGCAACGGCTGGGTCGGCGCGGTTCCGTCGCCGTGGCCGCCGGACTGGCCTTCGGCTCCGGCGCCGTACTGGCCCTCGGGCCGCCCGGCCCGGTGACCCCCGCCGGACGGCTGCTGCTCCTGCTCACCGCCGCCCTGTCCCTCGGCGCGGTGGCGGCGCCGCCCGCCCTCGCACGCAGCCGGATGCCCTTCCTCGCCGTACTGGCCCTGGCCGGCGCGGACGCCGTACTCCTCGTCCTCGCGAGCCGGGACCTCGCCGCCCCCTGAAGCCGCGGAGCCGCCGAGCCCCCGCGCCCCGGAGCCGCTGCGGCCCCTGTGGCCCCTCGGGCGGCATCCCGCCACCTCACCGTTGCTCGAGCCGGCCCCGGCCGTCGGGTGGCAGAGTGGGCCCCATGTGCGGCCGCTATGCATCTTCCCGTGCCCCCGAGGACCTCGCGGGCCTGTTCGACGCCGAGCTGGACCCCGCCCGCGGGCTGCTGGGGCCCTCGTGGAACGTCGCCCCGACCGACGACGTGTGGGCGGTGCTGGAACGCGTCGACAAGGGTTCCGGCGAGGTGCTCCGGTCGATGCGGCCGGTGCGGTGGGGGCTGGTGCCGTCGTGGGCGAAGGACCCGTCCGTGGGCTCCCGGATGATCAACGCCCGGATGGAGACCGTCCACGAGAAGCCCGCGTACCGCAAGGCGTTCGGCCGCAGGCGGTGCCTGCTGCCGGCGGACGGCTTCTACGAATGGGTCGCCGTCCCCGCCACGGAGAACGCGAAGGCGTACAAGCAGCCGTACTTCATCCAGCCGGAGGACCGGGGCGTGATGGCGATGGCGGGCCTGTACGAGTTCTGGCGCGACGCCACCGTCGAGGACGACGACGATCCCGCGGCCTGGCTCACCACGGCCACCATCATCACCACCGAGGCCACCGACGCCGCGGGCCGCATCCACCCGCGCATGCCGCTCGCCCTCCACCCGGACGACTTCGGCACCTGGCTGGACCCCGCCCACCACGACACCGACGACCTCCGCGCCCTCCTGCACACCCCGGCCGACGGCATCCTCACCACCACCGCGGTCACGACGGCCGTCAACAGCGTCCGCAACAACGGCCCCCACCTCCTGGACCCGGCCCCGCAGGCGGGCTGAACACCCCCAGCCCGTACGCCGCCGACCGGCCCGGCACGCAGCCGCGCCGACCGCCACCCGGGGGTGAACGACCGGCGCCTGCAGGGGGGACTCCGCATCGAAGGTTTTCCACCCAGCGCCTGCCCACCCGCGCCCCGTCCATGCACGAGCCACCGGCCCGGACCGCACATCCCCGGGCGGCCGACCGGCGTCGCAGCCTGCTCCGGGTGGCCCTCCGGCCATGCGCCGAGTTCGTCCCGCACGGCCTCCCCGACGCGGCGGCGCACCGTGTCGGCGCCCAGCAGGCCCGGGGCCGCCGCCGGCGCGTACGACCCCTTCCGCGGGCGACGCCGGGCCGTGACCTTTCCCGGCCACGCAACCCCCTTCATCCGCAACGGAGTTGTCCGCGGCAACCGCTCCGTGTGAGCTCCGGCGCCATGGGTACACGCGGGCAACGACCCACCAAGAAGCACCCGTCTTCGCCCCCGGCCGGGGGCGAGGGGTGTCGTCATCGGGCCATCGGCCCAGGAAGGTTTCGACGATGATTCCGCTGCTGCTCGTACTGCTCCTCGCCCTCGTCCTCTTCGGTGCCGGCTTCGCCGTGAAGGTGCTGTGGTGGGTGGCCATCGCCGTGCTCGTCGTCTGGCTGCTCGGCTTCGTCGCCCGTCCCGCCGGCCGGGGCGGGCGCTGGTACCGGTGGTAGTGCCGTCCCGGGTGCATGGCCGGCGGCGGCCGGGACAGACGCGGGGACGTGCTGAAAACACCCCTTCTGCTGTCCACGGCCGCCGCCGGTGCCGCGGCCACCGCCGCCGTCGCGGTCTCGCCCCGGTGGTGGGCCGCGGCCCTGCCCCTGCTCCTGCTGACGGCCGTCGGAGTCCACGACGTCCTCCAGCGCCGCCACTCGGTGCTGCGCAACTACCCGCTGCTCGGCCACCTCCGCTTCGCGCTGGAGGCCCTGCGCCCCGAGATCCAGCAGTATTTCGTCGAGCGCAACTTCGACGGCCGCCCCTACGACCGCGACACCCGCAGCATCGTCTACGAGCGGGCCAAGGGCACCGACGCCGAGGAGCCCTTCGGGACCGAACGCGACCTCTACCTCCCCGGCAGCGAGTACCTCGTACCCTCCATGGCGCCCCGGCCGGTGCGCACCGACCCGCCCCGGGTGCGGGTGGGCGGCCCCGACTGCACCCAGCCCTACGACATGGCCCTGCTCAACGTCTCCGCGATGAGCTTCGGCTCCCTGTCGGCCAACGCGATCCTCGCGCTCAACGCCGGGGCCCGCATGGGCGGTTTCGCCCACGACACCGGCGAGGGCGGCCTGTCCGAGTACCACCTGGGGCCCGGCGGCGACCTCGTGTGGGAGATCGGTACGGGCTACTTCGGCTGCCGCACCGACGACGGCGGCTTCGACGAGCGGCAGTTCGCGCGCAAGGCCGCGCACCCACAGGTCAAGGCCCTGTCGTTGAAGATCAGCCAGGGTGCCAAGCCCGGCATCGGCGGCGTCCTGCCGGGCCCCAAGGTCACCGCCGAGATCGCGCGGGTGCGCGGCGTCCCGCAGGGCCGGACCGTCGTCTCGCCGCCCTACCACCGGGTGTACGGCACCCCGAGGGAGCTGGTGCGCTTCCTGCACCGGATGCGCGAGCTGGCCGACGGCAAGCCCGTCGGGTTCAAGCTCTGCGTCGGTTCGCGCCGCGAGTTCCTCGCCGTGTGCCGGGCCGCGCTGGAGGAGGGCACGGCGCCCGACTTCATCGTCGTCGACGGGGCGGAGGGCGGGACCGGAGCGGCACCCCTGGAGTTCGCCGACATCGTCGGGCTCCCGCTCGGCGAAGGCCTGACGACCGTGCACAACGCCCTCGTCGGCACCGGGCTGCGCGACCGCGTGCGCATCGGGGCCGGCGGCAAGGTCGCCACCGGCGGCGACCTCGTCCGGCGCCTCGTCCAGGGGGCCGACTACACCAACGCCGCGCGCGCCATGATGTTCGCCGTCGGGTGCATCCAGGCCCAGCGCTGTCACACCAACACCTGCCCCGTCGGCGTCGCCACGCAGGACGCGCGGCGCGCCCGCGCCCTGGACGTCGCCGACAAGGCGGTGCGCGTACGGCGCTTCCAGGAGGCCACGGTCCGGAGCGCGCTGCAGATCATGGCGGCCATGGGGGTCGACGGCCCGGAAGGCCTGCGCCCGCACATGCTCGTCCAGCGGGCGGCCCCGCACACCGTCCGCTCGTACGCCGAACTGCACGAGTGGCTCGCACCCGGCCAACTCCTCGCATCCCCGCCCGAATCGTGGGCAGCCGACTGGGAGGCGGCCGACCCGGACCGCTTCACCGGCTGAGTCCTCGACTCGATCCGGAACCCGCCTCCCCCGCAAGCCCGCAAGCCCGCAAGCCCGCAAGCCCGCAAGCCACCCGGAGGTCTCCCCATGGCACGAACCGTCGCCCGCGTGATCGTCGACGCACTGCGGGAACTCGGCGTCCGACACGTCTTCGGGGTGGTCGGCGACGCCCTGAACCCGCTCACCGAGGCCATCCGCACCACCGACGGCCTGGAGTGGGTCGGCTGCCGGCACGAGGAGGCAGCGGCCTTCGCGGCCAGTGCCCAGGCCCAGCTGTCGGGCAGCCTCGGGGTGTGCATGGGCACGGTCGGCCCCGGTTCCGTGCACCTCCTCAACGGCCTCTACGACGCTGCCAAGAGCCACGCGCCCGTCCTCGCCGTCTGCGGTCAGGTCCCGCTGGCGGAGATCGGCAGCGACTACTTCCAGGAGGTCGACAACGACCTCCTCTTCCGCGACGTCGCCGTGCACCGAGCCACCGTCACCTCCCCGGAGCAGATGCCGCGGGCGCTCGAAACCGCCGTGCGCGCGGCCGTCACCCGCGGCGGCGTGGCCGTCCTCACCGTGCCCGGCGACATGGGCGGCCGGGAGGTCCCGGAGGACAGGCCGCCCCGCTTCGCGCTCGACCGGGCCGTCACCCGGCCCGACGACGCCTCCCTCGCCCGCGCCGCCGCCCTGCTGAACTCGGCCTCCCGCGTCACACTGCTCGTCGGCGCCGGCGCCCGTGACGCCCGTACGGAGGTCCTGGAGGCGGCCGGCCGGCTGGCGGCACCCATGGTGCTCACCCTGAAGGCCAAGGAGGGCTTCGAGGACGACAACCCCCACCAGGTCGGCCAGACCGGCCTCATCGGCAACCCCGCGGCCGTCCACGCCCTCGACGCCGCCGACGCCCTCCTGATGCTGGGCACCGACTTCCCGTACCGCGACTGGTACCCGCAGGACGTCCGCGTCGTCCAGGTCGACGCGCGCGAGGAGCACCTGGGCCGCCGTACCCCCGTGGACGTGGGCCTGGCCGGCGACGTGCGCGTCACCCTGGAGGCCCTGCTGCCGCTGCTCGACCGGGTCGCCGACCGGAAGCACCTGGAGGACGCCCGCGACCGCTTCGTGCGGTGGCAGGAGGGGCAGGCCCGGCTGGCCGACCCCGCCGCCGACCGCCGGCCGGCCCGGCGGCTGCGGGCCGCCCTGGACAACCCCGGGCACGCGGTCCGTCCCGAGGCGCTGGCGGCCGCCGTGGCCGACTTCGCCGCGGACGACGCCGTCTTCACCTCCGACACCGGCATGGCCACGGTCTGGCTCTCCCGCTTCGTCCCCATGCGCGGGACCCGGCGCCTGATCGGTTCCTACAACCTCGGCTCCATGGCCAACGCCATGCCCCAGGCGCTGGGCGCCCAGCTGTGGGCGCCCGACCGGCAGGTCATCGCGTTCTGCGGCGACGGCGGCCTGAGCATGCTGCTGGGCGACCTGATGACGATCCGCACGTACGGCCTGCCCGTGAAGCTGGTGGTGTTCGACAACCGGAGCCTCGGCATGGTCAAGCTGGAGCAGGAACAGACCGGGCTGCCCGAGTTCGGTACGCGGCTCGACAACCCCGACTTCGCGGCCGTCGCCACCGCCCTCGGCCTGACGGGCATCCGGGTCACCGACCCCGCCGGCCTCCGCGACGGCGTGCAACGGGCCCTCGAAACGCCCGGCCCGGTGCTCCTGGACGTGCTCACCAACCCCGACGAGGTGGCCGTCCCCGCGAAGCCCACCCTGGCCCAGGGCTGGGGGTTCGTGCGGGCCAAGGCCAGGGAGCTGCTCTGACCGCGGGGGCCTTCCGGCCGCCGGTCCACCGGGTCACTGCGGGGCCGGGCCCCGCCCGGCGTCAGCCGCTCGCCTCCCAGGCCGAGGTCAGCCCGTCCAGCCACGCCGGCGGGAGCTCCGCGGCGTCCCACTCCTCGCGCAGCGCGGCGTCCGCGACGGCGAGCCGCTCCAGCACGGCGACGCTGGTCGCGGAGTGCACGAGGGAGTACCGCCCGTGGACCGCCACGGCGCCGCCGGGCCCGTACGCCGCGTACAGCCGCTCCAGCCGGCCCCGGTGGCGCGAGGCGAAGTCCTCCAGGCGTCCGGCGTACGTCGCCCGCTGCCGGGTGTCCATGGTGCCGAGGGCGGCGGTGAGCACCTCCTGCGTGACCTCCGGGTCGAGGTCGGAGGCGGTGGTGAACGACAGGTAGAGGGCCGTGACGGCCACCTGCGTCCGCTCCACCTCCATCTTCCGTACCGGAGGGAGCCGGTCCGGATCGGCCTCGGCGAGGCTCGTGGCCAGCGCCCGGCGCAGGGCCGCTTCGGCCAGCTCCCCGAGGGCGTCCGCGGCGGCCCCCGCCCCGTCGAGCCAGCCGTGCGCGTACAGCTCGCCCTTGTCCCGCGGGGCGTCCGGGGCGCCGCCGAGGACCTCCTCGTGCGCGAGGGCCAGGGAACCGGCCTCGACGAGGCCGATCAGCTCCTCCGCGTCGCCGGGGACGACGCCGGCCCTGGCGAGGAGCATCAGCAGGGTCCTCCTGGCGTTGACGACGCTGGCCGCGTCCAGCTGCTGCCGTCCCTCTTCGGCGGCGTTCATCAGGTTCATCCTCCTCGCGTGGCAGGTGGCGCCCCACGAACGTATGCGATGACCTCCTCCCGGTGGATCATCAGGGGCCCCTCAAGCCGCCTCGCGCCCCTCTTCACGCCCGTACGCCCTCCCCGCCACGCCGCGACGCGGCACCGGGTGACGACACCGCCGCGCAACACCCCCGCTACACCTCACGCTCCATGGACACCTCCAGATCGGCCTCGAACCCGGTGCCCTCCACGTGGAACGTCCACGTGCCGGGCGCGCCCCCGGCGGCCGGCGCCATCCGCTGCACCTCCGCGCCCTCGGCTGCCGCTGCGGCGGCCACCATCGCGGGCGTGATGTCCGGACCGAGGAACGTCTCGCCGGTGTGGAGGTAGAGCGCAAGGGTCCCGTCGGCCTCGAAGACGGCCTGCACGTAGTACTGCTTGCCGAAGACCAGGTTGTCGGAGAAGCCCACCCCGAACGAGTCCCGCTCGCCGACGTACACCTCGAGGCGCAGCACCAGGCTGTGGTCCAGGCTGTCCGCCGGCTTGGCCGAGGCGTCCACCCACCCCTCCCAGACCAGCCGGCCGGGGCCCGCCCACCCGGTCGTGCCGTCGCCGGACTCCGACAGCGGGCGGGCCAGCTCCGCGGCGAGGTCGGGGAGCGGGTCGGAGAAGTCGTCGGTGTGGAAGGGGCCGTAGCAGTTCTCGGCGTCCTTGCTCTGGTGGAACAGTTCGAAGTCGACGTACCGGGGCTTGACGGAGACCCCGAAGAAGAACTCGCTCTTACCGAAGATGTCGTGCCCCCGCTTCACCTCGGCCCGCGCCAGCCGCAGCCGGACGTGGTGCGTGCCGTGGAAGAAGCGCATCGCGATCTCGTACGCCTCGCGCGAGGTGACGAGCGAGTCCCGGCCGCCGTGGCACTTGTCGACGAACGTGCGCGGCGCCCCCGGGATCTGCGCGGAGGACTGCTTGACCAGTCCGTCACTGCGGTTGTAGGCGAGGGTGCCCTCGTCGATCAGGGTGGAGAGCCGGTTGCCCAGGTTCGCGAACCCGTTGGCGTACGCCTGGTGGTTGGTGCCGACGACGGTCAGGATCCGGGGAGCCGGGAACGGGATGCCGAGGATGTCCGTGCGGCGCGGGTCGAAGGCGGCGATCTCGTCGGCGACCCCGAGGGGCAGACTCCTGGCCAGGGCCGCGGGCAGGAGCTGGAAGGCGATGCCCCGGTGCGGCGTGCCCAGGGTGACGATCCGGTGGATGAGGTCCTCGCTCCGCGTGCCCAGGCGGCTCAGGGCGGCACGGAGCACCAGGCCGCCCATGCTGTGGGCGACGACGTCCACGCCGGTGAACTCCTCGCCGGCCCGTCGTGCGCCCTCCTCGATGATCTTCAGGAGCTTGACGAGTCCCTCGCCGTAGCGGTCGAGCGAGCGGGGGACCAGGTCGTAGAAGCGGTACACCCACATGGTCCCGGCGACTCCCTGCGCGAGGACCGAGCGCGCCGTGGGCACGTCGACGATCACGGTGCCGCGCCGCAGTTCCTCGGGCCAGTCGTCGCCGGGGGAGAACGGCGTCTGCTCCTCCTCGTAGTAGCCGACGACGTTGGTGGCGTCCCGGTACGGGTGCCGGGACGACTTGAGGCACCGCAGCACGAAGCCCTCGTAGAGGTAGTTCTCGCCGCGGGCCTTGGGATAGCAGCTGCCGTCGTTGAAGCCCTGGTAGACGTTGCTCCGCTCGTCCTGCAGGTCCGGGCCTCCGAAGCCGCGGATCAGGATCAGTGGGCGAGGACGGTTTGTCATCGGGACCACCCCGGGTGTTCGGTGCACACGTGGCGCGGCCGCCGGCCGCACGGACGGGCATCACTGTGCGCGAGCCCTCCGGGAGGGCGGGGGCATTATCGTTTCCACAGGCGTGTCGCGTCGCGGCCCGCCCCCGCGTGCCGCCGGATGCCCTCCTGCCGCCGCCACCCCCCTCCCGCCTTCACCCGCTCGGGGCGCCTCCGCCCTCCCCTCGGTGAGGCGCGCCGCCTCCGGCCCCCGCCGGGTCCAGGCTCGGGGCCTGGCCGCCCCGGACCGGGGCCCGTACGAACGCAGGAGGCGGTGGATGCCCGGACGGCGGATCGGTGCCCGCGCCTTCGTCGTCGCGGCCCTCGGCGGCCTCCTCGTCGGACTGGTCGGCGGCGCCTTCCGCTGGTGCCTCGCGCACGCCGACGCCCTGCGCGCCGACCTCCTGGAGGCGGGTGCCGGGCTCGGCCCGGCGGGCCGGCTGCTGCCCGTCGTGGTCACCGCCGCCGGCGCCGCCCTCGCCTGTGTCATCGCCCGGCGCGTCCCGTACGCCGCCGGCAGCGGCATCCAGCACGTCGAGGCCGTCTGGCGCCGGCAGTCCGACGCCCTCGCCCTGTGGCTGCTGCCCGCCAAGTTCGCCGGCGGCGTCGTCGCCATCGGCTCCGGCCTCGTCCTCGGCCGCGAAGGTCCGATCGTCCACATGGGCGCCTCCGTCGGCGCCCTCGCGGGCCACCACACCCACCAGGACCCCGAGGACACCCGGATGCTGCACACCGCCCTCGCCGGCGCGGGCCTGGCCGCCGCGTTCACGGCACCGCTGGGCGGCCTGCTGTTCGTCTGCGAGGAGGTCACCCGCAGCGTCCGGCCCCGCCTGGTGCTGCTCACCATGGTCGGCACCGTCGCGGCCGCGCTCGGCTGCCGGCTGGTGGTCGGCGACGCCCCCGTCCTCCCGATGCCGGGGCTGGCCGTCCCGCCCACCTGGAGCATGCCGCTGTTCCTCCTGCTCGGGGTCGCCGCCGGGGTGCTCGGCCCCGCGTACAGCGCCCTCGTGGTGCACACGCTGGAGACCGTCGAAGGGATCACCCGGATCCCGCCCGCCGCCAAGGCCGCCGCGATCGGTGCGGTGGTGGGGGCGCTGATGACCGTGGAGCCGCTGCTCGGGGGCGGCGGGAACGAACTCAGCGAGCGGCTGCTCACGGGCCCCCTCCCCGGCATCGGCGCCCTGCTCCTCTACTTCGCCGTACGCTTCGTCGCCGGGCCCCTCAGCTACGCCGCCGGCACCCCCGGCGGACTGTTCGCCCCGCTGCTGGCCCTCGGCGCCCTCCTGGGCACCCTGACCCAGGCGCTGGCGGCCCCCGCCCTCCCGGCCGGGGCGCCCGGAGCGGCCGCGTTCGCCGCCGTCGGCATGGCCGCGCTGTTCACCGGCGTCGTCCGCGCCCCGCTGACCGGCGTCGTCCTCGTCCTGGAGATGACCGGGTCCGCCCCGCTGCTGATCCCCCTGGTGCTGGCCTGCTTCGCGGCCGCCCTCACGGCGACCCGGCTGGACAGCGCCCCCCTCTACGACACCCTGCGCCACCGCATGCTGCAACGCCCTTGAGGCCCTCCGGCGCGAAAGCCGGAAAAGAATCCCGCCGGAGATGTCGAGAACCCGTGACCGGCTCCGTCCCCGGTGTGAACGCGACCACAATGGCCGTACCAAGAGGAGAACCACGATGGCCAAGTACCTGCTGCTCAAGCACTACCGCGGCGCCCCGGAGGCGGTCAACGACGTCCCGATGGACCGGTGGACGCCGGACGAGATCTCGGACCACATCGCGTACATGAAGGACTTCGCCGCCCGGCTGGAGGCGACCGGCGAGTTCGTCGACGGCCAGGCCCTCGCCCCCGAGGGGACCTGGGTCCGCTACGACGGGGAGGGCCGCCCGCCGGTGACCGACGGACCGTTCGCCGAGACCAAGGACCTCATCGCCGGCTGGATGGTGATCGACGTCGACAGCCACGAGCGCGCCGTCGAGCTGGCCGGAGAGCTGTCGGCCGCGCCCGGCGCCGGCGGGAAGCCGATCCACGAGTGGCTCGAGCTGCGTCCGTTCCTGGCCGAGCCCCCCACCATCACGGAGTGACGCCCCCGATGGACGAGGCCCTGCTCCGCAGCCTCACGCCGGGCGTGCTCGCCGTCCTCGTCCGCCGCGGAGCCGACTTCGCGGCGGCCGAGGACGCCGTCCAGGACGCCCTCGTCGAGGCGCTCCGCGTCTGGCCGGCCGACCCTCCGCGCGACGCGAAGGGCTGGCTGGTCACCGTGGCCTGGCGCCGCCACCTCGACGCGGTGCGGGCGGACGCCGCACGGCGCCGGCGCGAGGACCTCGTCGACGAGGAGCCGCAGCCCGGACCCGCCTCCGCCGTGGACGACACGCTCGCGCTCTACTTCCTGTGCGCCCATCCGTCGCTCACCCCGTCGTCCGCCGTCGCACTCACGCTCCGCGCCGTCGGCGGCCTGACCACCCGCCAGATCGCCCGGGCCTACCTGGTGCCCGAGGCGACCATGGCGCAGCGCATCAGCCGGGCCAAGCGCACCGTCTCCGGCGTGCGCTTCGACCGGCCCGGCGACGTCGCCACCGTGCTGCGCGTCCTCTACCTGGTCTTCAACGAGGGCTACTCCGGCGACGTCGACCTCGCCGCCGAAGCCATCCGGCTCACCCGGCAGCTGGCGGCCGCCGTCGACCACCCCGAGGTGGCGGGGCTGCTCGCCCTGATGCTGCTCCACCACGCCCGGCGCGCCGCCCGCACCGCGCCCGACGGCAGCCTGGTGCCGCTCGCCCAGCAGGACCGCGGGCAGTGGGACACCGCGCTGATCGCCGAGGGCATCGGGATCCTCCGGAAGGCCCTCGCCCGCGACCGGCTGGGCGAGTTCCAGGCCCAGGCCGCCGTTGCGGCCCTGCACGCCGACGCGCCCACCGCGGAGGAGACCGACTGGGTGCAGATCGTCGAGTGGTACGACGAGCTCGCGCGCCTGACCGACAGCCCGGTCGTACGGCTCAACCGCGCGGTCGCCGTGGGGGAGGCCGACGGACCGCGGGCCGGCCTGGCGGCGCTCGCCGCGCTGGACGCGTCCCTGCCCCGCCACACCGCCGTGGCGGCGTACCTCCACGAGCGCGACGGCGACCTGGCGACGGCGGCCCGGCTGTACGCCGAGGCGGCCCACCGGGCGCCGAACCTCCCCGAGCGCGACCACCTGAACCGCCAGGCCGCCCGGCTCAACCTACGGCTCGACGCCCGGCACGACCGCGGCCGTGACTCCTGACGCCCCCGCTGCCCCGGCCCTGCGGGCGTGCAGCGTGTGCGCGCCGAGCGGCAGCGGGGTGTGGCCGACGAGTTCGAGGCCGCACTCGCCGAGCAGCCGGGCGTAGTGGCCCGCGGTGCGCTCCCGGCCACCGGTGTTGCACAGCATGTGCAGGTCCCAGGCGGTGGCGAGGGACGGGGTGCCGTCCTCCGGCAGGAGCCGTTCGACGACGAGGAGGTCGGCGTGCTCGGGCATCGCCTCGGCACAGTGGCGCAGGATGCTCCGGCACCGGTCGTCGTCCCAGTCGTGCAGGACGCGCGAGAGGACGTACACGTCGCCGCCCGCGGGCACGTCGGCGAACGTGCCCGCACGGAAGGCGCAGCGCCCCGCGGCGGCGCTGTCGGCCAGGCCCGCCCGGGCCGCCTCGACGACCTCGGGACGCTCCAGCAGGATCCCGTGCAGCGAGGGGTGCGCGGTGAGGATGCGCCCGAGGAGTTCGCCGGTCCCGCCCGCGACGTCGACGACGGTACGGGGAGTGCCGGGGGCGGCCCCTTCCGCGGCGGCCGCGAGGACGGGGTGGCCGGGCAGGGGCTCGAAGATGGCGGCGCTCGACGCCATGGACCGGTCGAAGAGGGCGGCCAGTTCGGGATGGCGGGCGAAGTAGTCGAAGTGGTTCTCGCCGTAGAGGTGGTCGAAGCCGGGGCGGCCGGTGCGCACGCTGTGGGCCAGGTGGGCGAAGGACTGGTAGAAGGCGCCGCCGTACATCAGGGCCAGCGGCCGCATCGAGGCGGGCGCCGCCGTGTCCAGCAGCGCTCCGACAGGGGTGAGCCGGAAGCCGTCCGGGCCCTCGGACACCACGCCCAGCATGGCGAGGTACCGCAGCAGGGTCGCCAGGCTCTGCGGGTGGGCACCGACGGTGCGCGCCAACTCCGCCGTGCCGGTGGCGGTGTTGAGGTCCATGGCCTCGGACAGCCGCAGCCGGGCGCAGGTGGCCAGGGCCTGCGTGGTCCAGGCACCGGTCAGCAGCCGAAGGAGCGTGTCGGCCGGCTCGGAACCGTCCGGTTGCCCCACGGCGGGCCCGGCGGCCGGGACGCGGGCGCGCTCCGCCGCCGGCTCGCCTGACCGTCCGGCGGGCAGCGCCGCGTACCGCCCGGCGAGGTGCTCGGCCAGCACGTCGCGGTGGTCGCCGCTCGCGTACAGCTCCACCCGCCGGTACGCCGTCTTCGTCCCGGCGGGCGCGGTGAAGTAGAACACCGTCCCGTCCTCGTGCGGGTTGTAGCCGCCCCCGTCGGCCGCGGCCCCGTGCCGTACGAAGCTGGCCAGCAGCCCGCGCAGCACCAGCGGGTCGGGCCGGGTGACGTCGAAGGCCAGGTGCGCCTCATGGTCCGCGCTGCGCTCGTGGGCGGCGACGCCGGACAGGCCCGAACCCGGCGGGGTGGTCAGCGCGAAGACCTCGACCGCCCGCCGCTCGCCGGCCGGACCGTGGACGGCCGGCCGGAGAATCCTTACGTCAAGATCGGCGGCGTCGAGGCGGTGACGGGTGGCCAGCCGCCGGCGGACGACGACGCTCGGCTGCGGCCTGGCGTCCGGCGCCAGGCCGCACGAGGTCAACTGCGTCCGCAGCGTGTGCTCGTCCGGCGGGAAGACGAGCACGGCGGCGTGCGCGAAGGAGCACTGGTCGGTCAGCGCCCGCAGTTCGGGTCCGTCGAGGCCGGGCAGCACCCGCGACAGCAGAGTCGAGGTGTCCTGCTCCCGGACGAATCCGGCCGTCGCGCGCAGTCGTGCAGCGTCGTCGACGGCGCTCACCGTCGACGACGGCGCGGGAATCGTGAAGGTATCCATGGAACGCATTCACCGTCCGTGTGGGGAGTAAGGGGGTGCAGGAGAACAGCGCGGGCCGCCGGGCGGGCAGCGGTGCGCGGCCGCGGCGCGCCCCGCGAGGTGCGGGGAGCGCCGGGCAGCGGGAGAGGTGAAGGGGACCGGTCGGGGCGGGAGGGGCTTCAGACCCCTACGTAGTGCTCCGCGAACCAGTCCTGACGGCTGCGCGAGTCGCGCAGCGAGGCGATGCGGGAGTGCCGCAGACGCTCCAGGAAGGGCGAGGACCCGTCGGCGTCCGGCGCTTCGTGCAGCAGGCCGATCATCCAGTGGGA
Organism: Streptomyces sp. NPDC101118; assembly: GCF_044759445.1. Taxonomy (NCBI): domain Bacteria; kingdom Bacillati; phylum Actinomycetota; class Actinomycetes; order Kitasatosporales; family Streptomycetaceae; genus Streptomyces; species Streptomyces sp. NPDC101118. The sequence goes on from NZ_JBIVZG010000012.1 coordinate 174,797, forward strand.
GAACTCCTGCGCCCGCCAGATGTGGGCCAGGCACCGGTCCGAATAGCGGTCGAGCGGTCCGGGGTCGCGCTGGAGGAGGGCCGTGGCGAGGGCCTGGGCGAGGATCTCCGCCTCCAGCACCGCGAGGTTCGCGCCCTTGGCCGCGGACGGGCTGATCAGGGCGGCGGCGTCACCGACGAGGAAGAGGGAGCCGTACCGCAGCGGTTCGAGCACGTCGGACTCGTGGTGGACGACGGCGCGCTGCGCGACGGGGCCGCGCAGCAGCGGACCGTACTCGTCCGCCCGCATGCGCAGGGCGAGTTCGTCCCAGATGCGGTCGTCGCCCCACTCCTCGGGGCAGGCGTCGCGCGGGACCTGCAGGTAGTAGCGGGTGACCTCGGCGGAGCGGGCCATGTGCCCGGCGAAGCCGCGCGGGTGGACCGCGTACCCGACGGCGTCGATGCTCGGCGGGGCCTCGGCGAGCAGGCCGAGCCAGGACACGCCGTGGTCGCGGTGGTGGTGGCGCACGGTGCCCGGCGGGAGCGAACGCCGGCCCGCGCCGTGGCGGCCGTCGCAGGCGGCGACGTACCGGCCGCGCCACCGCTCGGGGCGCCCGTCCGCGCCGCGTACCGTCACGGACGGGGCGGGACCGTCCGCGTCGGACACGGTGACGGCCTCCGCGCCGAAGCGGATCCGGCCGCCGGCGCCGACGTAGGCCGACAGCAGATCGGTGACCAGCTCGTGCTGGGGGTACACGGTGTGCGGCTCGCCGCGGCCGAGCCGGCGGTAGTCCAGGCGGAACCGGCCGTCACCGGTGCGGAACTCGCAGACGCCGTGCTGCTGTCCGCGTAACCGCAGCCCCTCGTCGAGGCCGTGGCGCTGCAGGACGCGCACCGTGTGGGGGGCGAGGAAGCCGGCCCGCGCGCGGGCCTGGATCTGCTCGCGCCCGGCGCGCTCCAGCACCACGCAGTCGAGCCCGGCGCGGAGTAAGAGGTTCCCCAGCACCAGCCCCGCGGGCCCGGCCCCGAGGATGACCACATCAGCCGAGTCCTGGGCGGCCCGGTCGTACTGACTCTCTGTCACAACAGTGGATCATAGGCAGCGAAGGCGACCCACCCCGACCAAGATCACCCGTATGCCCCACACCAAGGGAAAAGGATTCTTCCGGGCGTCCCGGCCTGCTCGCCGCGTCGTTCCCCCCTCACCGCCGCGCGGACCGGTCCTCCGGCTCCGCTTCCCCGCCGGCTCCTCCGTGCGGCGGGCCGGCCGCGGTGGGCCGCCGGGGGGAGGCGACGGCCGGGGTCACGGTGTGCGGAATGGCGGTGGGGGGCAGAGCATGGCAGGGGTACGCCCGTCGGTCAGATGCTCCCGCGCCTTGGAGGAACCCCATGTCGGACCTCAAGTTCGAGCAGAAGCGCTCGCTGTCCCGTGTCGAAGCCGCCGACCAGCTCGCGGCGCTCGCCCAGGCGCTCCGGGAGGGCGGGAAGACCGACGTCCCGCTCGGCTCGGGCGTGCTGAGCCTGCGCGTCCCCGACGAACTCCGCAGTGAGGTGGAGATCGAGGTGGACGGCGACGAGATCGAGCTCGAGATCGAGCTGAAGTGGAGCACCGGCAAGCCCCGGACTTCCGCAGCCGCCCCGGCGGCGGAGAAGGCCGCGGAACCGGAGCCCGAGGCGGCTCCCGCGAAGCAGACCGCCCCTGCCAGGACGAAGAAGGCCACGGCGCCGTCCAGGGCCAGGCGCTCCGCCGCGAAGCGCACCTGAGCGGAGGACCGCTGCGTCAGACCGGGAGCGGCGCGAAGTGGTGGAGGGAGTCGGCGCCCGGGTGCACCACGCCGTAGGTGTGCTCGGGCACCTCGTTCCACGCCCCGGGAAGGTCGCCGAGCGGCTCCGACACCACGACCCGCGTCTCGTCGGAAACCTCCTCGAGGAAGGTGAGGTCGGGGTGCAGCGCACGCAGGGAGTCCACGCGGGTGCTGTAGAAGAGCGACCTGGCCTTGCCCGCGCTGGCGTAGCGGAACGCCCAGACCGTCGTGCCGTCCGTCACGGCCACGGTCATCTGCATCGGGCTCTCCACGCCGTGCGCCCGGCCGGTCTTCTCCACCAGCCCGACCATCCGGGCCACCGCGCCCGGCGGGTCCTCCTCCAGTCCGAAGGTCAGGGCGAGGTAGAACATCGCCTCGGAGTCGGTGGTCCCCTCCATCTCCAGGTACAGGGCGGGGTCGACCGCCATGTTGAGCTCCCTGCGCATGCCGTGGAAGCCGGCGATGGAGCCGTTGTGCATCCACATCCACCGGCCGTGCCGGAAGGGGTGGCAGTTCGTCTGCTGCACCGCCGTGCCCGTCGACGCCCGGATGTGGGCGAACATGAGGGGGGACTTCACGTGCTGCGCGATCTCGCGCAGGTTCCGGTTGTTCCAGGCCGGGCCGACGTCCCGGAGGATCGCGGGTGTGTCCAGCTCCGATTCCCTGGCGTACCAGCCGATGCCGAACCCGTCCCCGTTGGTCGTCTCGACGCCGAGCCGCGAGTGGAGGCTCTGGTCGATCAGGGAGTGCGCGGGTTTGTAGAGGATGGTGTCGAGGAGGATGGGCGTACCCGAGTAGGCCAGCCACCGGCACATGCGCGATCACCTCTTCCTGGCACGTTGCGCCGCCCGGGCGCGAGCTCCCCGGCCGCGTACGTCACCCATCGAGCGTAACCGCCGGCGCCGGGGCCGGCTCGGTACGCGGCCGGGGCGGCGCTGGGCGGCCGGGGTGCCGGTGTGCGGGCGGGGCGCCGGTGGGCGGGCGAGCGGTGGCCCGTACCGGCCCGGGCCTCACCGTGGTCAGACCTGGCGGGCGCCGCCGTCCACGAAGAGCTCGGTGCCGGTGACGTAGCTGCTCTCCGACGAGGCGAGGAACAGGGCGGCGGCTGCCACTTCCTCGGGCCGGCCGGGGCGGCCGAGCGGGACCCGGCGCGTCGCCTCCTCGACGACCCCGGCCGGGGCCCGGTCCAGGGACGGGGTGAGGACCGGACCGGGGCTGAGGGTGTTGACCCGGATGCCGCGGCCGGCCAGCTCCAGGGCCAGGCTGCGGGCCAGGGACCGTACGGCGGCCTTCGTCGCGGCGTAGACGCCGAAGCGTGCGGACCCGCCGGAGCCGGCCGCCGAGCCCAGCAGGACGATCGAGGCACCGTCCGCCAGGAGGGGCAGCGCGCCCTGCACGGTGAACACGGTCGCCTTCAGGTTCAGGTCCGTCGTCGCGTCGAACCCGTCCCGGGTGACGTCGGTGAGCGCGGCCGGACGACCGCCTCCCGCGTTCGCCACCAGGACGTCCAGGCCGCCGCCCGCCGCCTCCACCACGCGGTAGAGGTGGGCGAGGTCCGACTCCCGGGTCACGTCCCCTGGGACGGGGATCGCGGCACCGCCCAACTCATCGGCAGCCTTGCGGAGTTCGCCCTCGTGCCGCCCGCAGATGAAGACCCGGGCCCCTTCCCGGACGAAGCGCCGGGCGATGGCCAGCCCGATGCCGGCCGAAGCACCCGTGACCACCGCGACCTTGCCGTCGAGCTGTCCCATGCCGGCCTCGTCCTCCGCGTCGTGTGGGCCCCCGGCGCAGCGGGCGGGGCGGGTGCGCCGAGGGTCGGGCAGCGGCCCGGCGAAGTCAAGGAACGCGCGGCGCCCGCGGCGGGCCGGCCCGCCGCCGGGCACCCCGGGGTCATTCCGGCCGACCGGGTGAAGCCCGGGGACGGCGCGGCGATGAGTTCGCCCGCTCCCATCGGTCTACGCCTTGATGGAGGACGACCAACGTCTCGGGAGCACATCATGGGCCTCATCCACATCGCGCTGTTCGCGACACTCGACCTCGTGGGGCAGGCGCCCGGCGGTCCCGACGAGGACCCCGAGGGGTTCCCGTTCGGCGGCTGGCAGGCGCCCCTGCTGGACGAGGTGTCCGGCGCGCAGATCGCCGCCGCGTACGAGGGCACGGACGCCCTCCTGCTCGGCCGGCGCACGTACGACATCTTCGCCTCCTACTGGCCGCACCAGGAGGGCGGTGAGGACGACGATTTCGCCAGGCTCTTCAACGGGATCCCCAAGTACGTCGCCTCCCGCGGCCGTCCCGACCTGAGCTGGGCCGGGTCCACGCAGCTGGGTCCGGACCTGGCGGGCGCGGTGCGCGAGATCCGGGACCGGCACGAGCACGTGAAGGTCGTCGGCAGCCTGGACCTGGTGCAGAGCCTGCTGCGCGAGAAGCTCTTCGACCGCCTCGACCTCTGGGTGCACCCGATCGTGCTGGGCGTCGGGAAGAAGGTCTTCGACGGTGGTGAGGTGCCGACGAACCTCACCCTCCTCGAACCCCCGGCGGCCGGCTCGAAGGGTGCCGTGCACCTCCGCTACGGGCTCGCCGAGGGAACGCCGGCGACGGGGGACATGAGCGCACCGGACCGCGGTCTCGGGGACGGAGCCTGAGACCCCGGCCGGGACGTCGGCCGCGTCACCGGCCGCGTCACAGGCCGCGATACCGGCAGCGAGACCGGCCGAACAGCAGCCGACCGCCGGCCGCGACGCCTTCCTCCGGCGGCGTCGCGGCCGGAGTCCGTCACGCGCGGCCGAGCAGGGCGGTGCCGGCCGTGCTGTCGCCGCGCGCCGTGAAGAAGTCGGTGAAGGCGGCCACGAACTCGTCCTCGGAGATCCGGCCGTCGCCGTCGGCGTCCAGTTCGCGGAACCCGTCGTTGAGTTCGGCCGGGTGTACCCGGGACCCGCCGAACAGCACGCGGTACTCGTCGGCGCACAGGTGGCCGCTGCCGTCCGCGTCGGCCGCACGGAACAGCGCACGCATGGCCTGCCCCAGCCCGCCGTCGAGGTACTGGGGGTCCCGGTCGAGTCCGGCCGTCATGGCGGCAACGAACTCGGCGCAGTCCACCCCGCCGTCGCCGTCCTCGTCCACGTCCGCGCAGAGCTGCTTCCACCAGGCCTCGAAGGCCGCGTACAGCACGTCCTCGCGCTCGGCCGGCAGTTCGAGCCGCCAGCACACGTTGTGCGACATGGCCTGCAGGTCGGCGGTGTCGACCCGGCCGTCGCCCGTCTGGTCGAGCACCTGGCGGAAGAAGGTCTCCAGACGGGCCTGCCGGGTACCCGCGGTACGGGCCCCGGGCAGTCGGACCACCGCCGCCCGGCGCGCACCGGACCGCTGCCCGTCCCCGGCGTGGTGCCGGTAGCGCAGGTGGTCCGGCAGCCGGGTCATCACCACGCGCAGACCGCGGTGGAGCGTCCACGACAGGGCGGCGGCCGTACGGGGCCTGCGCGTCCCGAAGCGTTCGTGCCAGGCCGGCGGCAGGTCGGCGACGGTGAGTGCGGTCAGGGCGCGGGCCGTGATGGCCCGCAGCAGCGGCCAGGCCGGCCCCAGCAGGCCGAGCCGGCGGGGCGCGGGCGCCTCGCGGAGCATCTCGTGGAGCAGGTACTGGACCTCTTCCCCGTGCTCCAGCACCTCGCGGACCGTCCGCTCGACGTACGCCGGGACGTCCGCGGCCGTCGGCGGGAGGACCTCCCCGGGGATGCGGAGGTCCTTGCACACCTCCCTGAACTGCCCGTACAGCAGATTCTGTTCGGCGGCGCCGAGGGGAGCGCCGGCCAGTTCGTGCATCGCGGTCATCGCCTCGTAGAGCGTGACCATCACCCAGGCCCGGACCTCGGGCTCCTCCGCGCTGTACGCGCGGCCGGCCCCGTCGGTGCCGTGGATGCGGCGGTGGGTGCGCTCCAGACGGGCGATTTCCAGCGCGCGTTCCTCGGGCCCGGCGAAGAACAGCCGGCTGCCGCTGTCCATGGTGTGCTCGATGCGCCGCCAGGGGTGGGCGCGGTAGGTGGAGTAGCGGCCCATGCCGGCCGCGACGGCCGGGTGCGCGATCTGCAGGACGAGCAGCCGCCACGCCACCAGCCCGATGCGGCGTTCGGCGAGGGTCCGGCGCAGGGCACGGTCGGCGGTGGGCTGTAAGTGGGTCGGCACGTGGCTCTCCAGCGGCTGTGGTGTGATCGTCTGCACCTACAACGTCACGTACGGCCCCCGGGCCCGCCGCCGGACCCGGGATCACCCGGACGGGTGCGCCGCCCCGGAGGCTTCAGCCGGCGGCCGGGCCGCTCGTCACGTGCGTCCAGCGGCTCCCGCTCACCGCGTACACGGTCAGCCTGCGGTTGACCGTGTCCCCGCTCGCGTCGAAGGCGACGGGGCCGGTGACGCCGTCGAAGCTCAGCCGGGCCACGACCGGGGGCAGCTTCGCGCGGGCGTCGTCCGGGAGGGTGCCGCGGTTGGCCGCCACGACCGACTTCACCGCCTCGATGAGGGCCCAGGCCGCGTCGTAGGCGTACGGCCCGTACCAGCCGGCCGCCTCCGGGTACCCGGCCTTCCGGTACCGGGCGAGGAAGTCCTGCCCGGCCGTCGATTCCTCGGGGGCCACGCCGATGTTCGTCGCGAGGTCGCCGTCCGCCGCCGGGTTCATGGTGAGGTACTGCTGGTCGTAGATGCCGTCGCCGCCCATGAAGGGGACGCGTACGCCGGCCTGCTTGAGCTGCTGGGAGAGCGCGGCGGCCGTGTCGTAGTAGCCGCCGAAGTAGACCGCGTCGGCCCCCGAGGACCGTACCTTCGCCGCGAGGCCGGCGAAGTCGCGTTCCGCGGGGTCGACGTGCTCGGCCCCGACGACGCTCCCGCCCAGCCTGGTGAGCTCGGCGGTGAGGCCGGAGGTGAGGGCGGTGCCGTGCGCGCTCCCGTCGTCCACCGCGTACACCTTGGACTTCTTCGCCTCGCCGTGCAGGTACCGGGCGGCGAACGGCCCCTGGTCCACGTCCGTGGCGACCGTACGGAAGTACGAGGAGTGGGGGCGCGACGTGGTGCCGGCCGCCCAGTCGGGGCCCAGCGTCAGCACGGGGTCGGTGTTGCCGGGTGACACGACGGCCAGGTTCGCGCGGACGAGCGGCGCCACCATGGTCTTGGCGACGCTGGAGTTGAGCGGGCCGACCACCCCCAGCACCTTCTCGTCGTCCGCGAGGAGGGCGGCGTTGGACGCGCCCTTGGCGGGGTCGGCCCCGTCGTCCAGGGCCTTGATCTCGAACTTCACACCGGGGACGTGCCGGGTCTCGTTGGCGGTCCTGGCCGCCAGCTCCGCCGAGTTCCTGATCCCGAGGCCCATGGCGGACATACCGCCGCTCAGCGGCGCGTCCACGCCGATCACCACCGTGACGGAGGAGGCCGCTGCACCCTTGCCGGCGGCCTTGCCCCCGCGGGGCGAGCCCTCGTCACCGCCGAGGGTCCAGGCCATTACGGAGCCGGTGGCGAGCGTGGCCAGCACCGCGGCCGTCACCACGGCGCGCCGGGCGAGGGGCCGCTGCGGGGCGGAGGCCCGGTCGCCGTCCGTCATCCGCCGGGTCGCCTTGAGCGTCTCCGGCTCCTCGGCCGGGGGCACGGTCACGGGCGGGACGGTCGGCCGGTCGGGCACGGGGAGCTCCGGCGTACCCGCGTCGGCCGAGCCGGGGTCGAGGACCGTGGGGGTGTGCGACGGAGTCGGCCCGGGCCCGTCCTCGGCGGGGACTTCAGAACCGGGCGGGGCGGGCTCCGGCGTCGTGGTACGGAGCACCTCCGCCAGCATCTCGGCCGCCTCCGCCGCACCGGCACGCTGCGCCGGGTCCTTGGTGAGCAGCGCGTCCAGTACGGGCGCCAGCGGGCCGGCGTGGACGGCCGGCCGGTGCGGCCGGGTGAAGACGGCCACGGCGAGGGCGTGCAGGCCCTCCGCGTCGAACGGCGGGTGCCCCTCGACCGCGTGGTAGAGCGTCGCACCCAGCGCCCACAGGTCGTTGGCGGGCGTGGGGCGCTTGCCCTCCAACTGCTCGGGCGGCATGTAGTGCGGCGTGCCGATGACGCTGCCGCTGTGGCTCAGCCTGGTCGTGGCGTCCGCGAGGTGGGCGATGCCGAAGTCGGTCAGGACGACGCGGTCCCTGGTCAGCAGCACGTTGTCGGGCTTGATGTCGCGGTGGACGATCCCCGCCGCGTGCGCCTCGGCCAGCGCGTCGAGCATGGCGGCACCGATCTCGGCCACCCGCCGCACCGGGAGCCGGCCGCCGGCGCGGACGACGGCGGCCAGGGACTCGCCGCGGACCAGCTCCATCACGATGACGGGGGCGCCCTCGTGCTCCACGACGTCATGGATGGTGATGATTCCGGGATGGCTGAGCGTCACCGCTGCTCGGGCCTCGCCGATGAACCGGCGGACCAGCGCGGCGCGGTCCTCGTCGTCCATGCCTGGCGGGAAAAGGATCTCCTTGACCGCGACCTCGCGTCCGAACAGGTGCTGGTCGAGACCGCGCCACACCCGGCCCATTCCGCCCTGTCCGATACGTTCCACCAGCTCGTACCGGCCGGCGACGCGTTCGGGAATCTGCTCGCTCACGCGCACACTCTAGGTCCTGCTGACCCGATCAGGTGACGGGATCCTGGCTTGATCACGCCCCTGGGCCCAGACCTCGTGCAAGCCCGCGGCGGCCCGCCCCGATCCCGGCGCCGCCGCGCCCGACGGCACCTCCGCCACCGGGCGGCCCGTCGACGAACCCAACCCGTCATCGCTCCGGGTCACTTGGCGACCGAGAGGCAGGCCGGGTTCAGCGCCGGCCACCGTGGCGGGGCTCTTCGTGACCGCCGGGGGCGGGCAACCCGCGCCTGCTGACCGGCGTCCTCTCCCGTGCCGGACACGATCGAGCAGAAACGGGGGAGCGGCGGACGATGCGGGACAAGGTTGCCGACGAGAGCGCGCAGGCGGGGCGGAACGACGGAGGGGACGGGACCGGACCGGGTGGGCCGACCCGCGAGCCGTCGCTCAGCGGCAACACCTGGCCGGTCCTGTTCCTGGCCCCGGCCCTGGCGCTGCTCCGCTTCTTCGGCGAGCAGGCCTGGGCGTACTGGAGCGCCGCCGTCCTCGCCGCCGTGGGGGTGCCGGCCGCGGCGGTCGGCGTCGCCGTCACCGTCCGGGCCCTGTCGCGCGGCCGGCAGCCGCTCGTGGCCCTGTGGGTCATCGGCCTGCTGGCCGGCGGGTCCTGGGTCCTGCTCCACCGGCTCGTGTCGGTCTGACCCGGCCCGTCACGAGCCCGTCGTGACGGGGCGAAAACCGCAGGCCGCCGAGGGCGCCGCCCGCTAGCATCGGCACCCACCCGATCACCCCGGTCCGACGGAGGCACCGATGAACCAGGCCCCGTCGCGGCCCCCCGCCCACCCCGGCCACCCCGAACTCCTGGACGCCGGGCACCCCTTCCGGCAGTGGAAGACCTGGCGGATGCCCGGAGCCGGGCTCACGCTCACCGGGTACTCGCGGGCCAACGACAAAACGTTCTTCCACATACCGGAACTGCGCTGCGCGCTCGACGCCGGACTGGCCGAGGGCCGTCGGCCGGAGACCGTGTTCCTCACGCACACCCACCACGACCACTCCAAGGACCTCGACTACCTCGCCGCACGGCCCGGCGGGGTCGACGTCTACCTGCCCACGGCCGCCGTGCCCTACGTGGAGACCTTCCTCAAGGCCTCGGCGGAGCTGAACCACGGCCCCGCCTACGACCCGGGCCTGGCCGCCGGATGCCGGCTCCACGGCGTGCACGGCGGCGACGAGTTCACGTTCGGCCGCGCCGGGCACCACGTCCGCGTGGTCGACTGCGTGCACAAGGTGCCGTGCGTGGGCTACGCGTTCTCCGAGCGCCGCAAGGCACTGCTGCCCGAGTACGAGGAGCTCCGCCGCTCGCTCGTCGCACAGGGGAGGGGCGGGGAGTTCGGCCGCACCGTCGCCCGGCGCCGCGCGGAGGGCATCGAGACGGAACGCGAGGTCCGCAGACCGCTGTTCGCCTTCCTCGGCGACACCCACGTCAGTGTCTTCGAGGACAACCCCTGGCTCTTCGAGTACCCGGTGATCGTCACCGAGTGCACGTACCTCGACGACGCCGAGGCGGAGCGGGCCGACCGCGTCGGGCACACCGTCTGGAGCCGGCTGAAGCCCGTGGTCGAGTCCCACCCGGACGTCCTCTTCGTCCTCACCCACTTCAGCCTGCGCCACTCGGACCGGGACGTCCTCGACTTCTTCGGTGAGGACCGGCCCGCCAACGTCCTGCTGTGGGCCCACCCCGAGAGCCGGCTGCCCGAACAGCACCAGCACGGCGGCCCCGCGTGAGCGGCGGACAGGGCCGGTGGCAGCCGTACCCGAAGATCCCCTCCCGCGTCCGCCTGGCCGAGTCGGCAGGGGTGCGGGAGTGGGTCGCGCTGGAGAAGGTCCACGGCGCCAACTTCGCCGTCGTCTCCGACGGGACCGGCGTACGCCCCGCCAAGCGCCGCGAACTGCTCGGCGAGGGCGGCCTCGACGACTTCTTCGGCGTGGCCCGGATCTGGCCCGCCCTGGCCGTCGCCGCCGGCCGCTGCGCCGACGCCCTGCGCCGCCGGTACGGTGCGGACCCCGCCGCACCGGTCACGGTCTACGGCGAACTCGCGGGCGGCCGCTACCCGCACCCGGACGTACCGCCGGAGCCCGCGGCGGAGCCGGTGCAGACCGGCGTCTGGTACGCACCGGACCTGCTCTGGCTGCCCTTCGACGCCGCGGTCACGGGCGTCGCCGACGCCCCGGACGGTGTGCTCTGGGCCGGTGACCGCGACCTGCGGCAGGCCGCCGCGGCGGCCGGCCTGCACTGCGCCCCGCTGATCGCCCGGGGGCGGCTCGGCCGGCTCCAGGAGGAGAGCCCGGAGTTCCCGACCCGGGTGCCGGCGCTGCTGGGGCTGCCGGAGCTGCCGGGCAACCTCGCGGAGGGCCTGGTGATCAAGCCGGCCGAGGCGTGGTCACCCGCTCCGGGCACCTCCGCTCCCGCAGGGCGCCCGGTGGCCAAGCTCAAGCACCCTGCCTTCGCGGAAGACGCCCGCTACGACGGCGCCCGCCCCTACCGGGCCCCGTCCGGCGGTGCGGCGGGCGTGCCGGGCTGGCTCCTCGGCGAGGTCACCGCGCTCCTCACGCCGAACCGCGCGGCGGCCGCCGTGAGCAAACTCGGCCCGCGCGTCCCCGTCGAGGAGCTGGCCGCCGAGATCGCGCAGGACGTGGTCGAGGAGATCACGGCGGCCCTCGGCGGCCTGGAGGACGACCTGGCCCCGGCACTGCACGAGGCCGTCCGGGCCGGAGCCCTGACACTCGCCCGCTTCGACCTGGACGACCGCCGCACCCCCGCCCGACGCAACCGCTGACGCCCCACCCGGCCAGGGCCCCCTCACGGCGGCCGGTCCGGCCCCTCGGAGTCCGCGGCCGACACCACGGCGAGCAGCTCGGGCAGCGTGCCGGGGAACTGCCACAGCCGGGGCACGAACGCGGCCCACCGCCCGGCGGGCACACCCCCGGCACTCCAGCGGGCCAGGGCAGCCGCCGTTTCCACGTGGAGGGCGGCCCGCCCGCTCCACGCGGCGCGCGAGACGTCGGCCCGCCCGATTCCTGGCCCACCCACGAGGTCAGCAGGCCCCCCAGCAGCGCGACGACTTCGCGCACCCGGGCCGTGCCGCCCGCGGCCCGCACGGTCTCCCAGGCGGTGGCGCGCGCCGTCGGCGGGTGCTCGCCGCGCCGGTCGAGCAGGGCGGCCGCCGCGAGGTCCGCGTCGCCGGAGTAGAGGTCCAGCGCCGCGGGCCGCTGGTGGTACGGCACGAGCGTCGCGAGACATGCGAGGTGAAACCGGTTGGTCATCCGCCGGTGCGGACCCGTCTCCCCGTACGCAGCCACCTCGCCCGCCCCCTCCGACACCCCAGCCATCGCCCCGCCCCCGTTCCGCCCGGCCGCCCGGCCGCCCGCACCCTGCGAGACCCCCGAACCGCCTCGGCCGGTTGCCCAACGACGGCCACGGCATCGAGCAGCGGAGCCTCAGCGCACGTCCAGCCGGACGGCCAAGGCGGCGATGTCGTCGTCCAGACGGCCCCTGCTGTAGCGGAGGAGGTCGCGGTGGAGGGCCGCGAGGAGTTCGCGCGGCGGCGTCGGGGGCTGCCGGCCCATCCAGGCCGCCAGCGGGAAGAACTCCCCGTCGCGGGCGCGGGCCTCGGCGATCCCGTCCGTGTAGAGCAGCAGCAGGTCGCCGGGGCGGAAGTCGAAGGAGTCGACGTTGTAGTGATCGCCTATCAGCTCCGCCAGGCTGAGCAGCGGGGAGGGGGTGGCGGACTGGAGGATGCGGACGCCGTCGGGATGCAGGAGCAGCGGCGGGGGGTGGCCGCAGTTGAGGATGTCGATGCGCCCGCCCCCGTGCGGGATCTCGGCGAGCAGGGCGGTGGCGAAGCGCTCCATCGGCCCCTCGGGGGGAAAGGCGGAGTTGTAGCGGGTGCTGCTTGCGTCCAGCCTGCGCGCGACGTCCACCATGTCGGCCTCGCCGAAGGCCGCCTCCCGGAAAGCGTTGACGATCGCAGCCGCGGCCCCCACCGCGGGCAGGCCCTTGCCCCGCACGTCGCCGATGAGCAGCCTGACCCCGTACGGCGTGTCAACCACCTCGTAGAAGTCCCCGCCGATCCGGGCCTCCGCCGCGGCGGCGAGGTACAGCGACTCGATCTCGACGTTCCCGATCCGGCGCGGCATGGGGCTCAGCACCACCTGCTGCGCCGCGTCCGCGACGAGCCGCACCTGGAACAGGGTGCGCTCGCGCTGGAGCCGTACGTGGCTGCCGTACGCCGCCGCCACGGTGACCGCGATGATCCCGGCGGCCGTCCACCACGTGCCCAGGTCGGGGAAGACCAGGCTGAGGCCGATCATCAGGAGGAGGCAGACCGTCCCGAGCAGCACGGTCGGCAGGACCGGCCACATGGAGGCGGCCAGGGCCGGCGCCGCGGGCAGGAGGCGGCTGAAGGCCATTTCCGGCGGCGTGGTGTACGCCAGGCTGGCGATGACGACGGTCAGGATCACCGGCGACAGCCGCACGAGCGTTCCCGGGCCGGGGTGCCGACGGTGCCGCGGCCGTCCGGACTCGATCACATGTCACAGAATATCCAGGTAATCGGGTCATAGCGCCCCGACGCCTGCCCGCACCCCACCCTCCGGGCCTCTGACCAGCGAGGATCCCCGCCGAACCCTTCCCCGCATTCAACCCGGCGGGGCCTCACCGTCCAGGCCGCCGCGGCCCACCACGCGAACGGCAGGAAGCTCGGCCCCTGCCTGTTCACCGATGCCGACGGCCGGCAGCACTGGCACCACCTCATCGGCTGGGCTCTGTCCTCGGGTGCCTCGCTCTCGGCGTCTTCGGGACGGCCGCCCGCCACCTCTGGGTCCCGGCCGCCGAGCCGCGGCCGGCGAGACTTGACGACCTCCTGCAGGGCCGTTTCCTTCCGGGAACCACACTGCCTTTAACCTGCGTGTTCACAAGGGCGTTGAGGGGGAGCGCGGCCGGGTGCGGCTGTGCCGGGTTCCCCGTCACACCCGTTTCTCCCGTCCTCTAGACCTACGAGGTGTTCATGTTTCCGCCGACGTCGCGTTCCGCTCCGCATCCGGTACCCACACCGGACGGCACCGCCGTCCCGGGCGCCGGGACGGACCGCGGGAGACTCGACGGTTTCGCCGATCCCGCCACGCGGCTGCTCCTGTGCAGCGACGGCCTGACCACCCCCCTCCTGGAGGCGTGGGTCGGCGCCGGCGTCTCGGTGCGCGAGATGAGCACCCGCCTGGTCCGGGCGGGCGAGGCCCCGACGGAGTCGGTGGAACTGCTCGCGGCCGACCCCGACGAAGTCCTGCTGGAACGCCGCTCCGTTCTGGCCTCGTCGGCCGGCGTGGACCTCTCCCGGAACGTGGTGCTGGCCCGGTGCGGGCTGACCGACGCCGTGGAGCGCTGCCTCACCGACGGTTCGGCGACCATAGGCCGGCTGCTCCGCGAGGCCGGAACCGGCCACCGCCGCACGATAGTCGAGGCCGGACTGGGCAGCTGGGGCGGTCAGCCCGCGGCCTTCAAGACGTACGTCCTGTGGCACGGCGACCAGCCCCTCGCCACGGTGACCGAGCTGTTCAACCCCGAGGTCGTCCCCGCCGCCCTCCGGTCCGTCCCGGCCCTGGCAGGCCGGTCGTGAGCGCCCCCCGCCGCCGCGTGCAGGTGGCCGTCGTCGGCGCCGGTCCCGCCGGACTCGTGCTGGCCAACGTGCTGCACCGGGCCGGGATCTCGGTCGAGGTGCGCGAACGCCTCGGCCGGGCCGAGCTGGAGCAGCAGGCCCGCGCGGGCCTCATCGAGCACCGCGTCGTCGAGTACCTGCGCGAACAGGGCCTCGCCGACCGGCTGCTGGCCGAGGGCGGCCGCCACGAGTGGTGCGAGTTCACCGTCTCGGGCGAGCGGATCCACATCCCGTACGGTGAGCTGTCCGGCGGCGCCGGGCACTGGGTGTACCCGCAGCAACTGCTGGTCCGCGACCTGATCGCCTCGTACGAGAAGGCGGGCGGCGCCGTGCGGTTCGACCGTCCCGTGCTCGACGTGGACACCTCCGGCCCGGTCGCGCTCGTCCGGTGCGAGGACGGCGTCCTGGAGGCCGAGCACGTCGTGGGCTGTGACGGGCCGCGCAGCACCGTCGCCCGCGCGTTCCCCGCCGAGCTCGACGGCGCGCTCGAACGCCGCTACCCCTACGACTGGCTGACCGTGCTCGCCGAGGTGGACCGCCCGGTCGAGGGCATCCGGTACGCCCTCCACGAGGCGGGCTTCGCGGGGATGATGCCGCGTACGTCCCGGCTGGCGCGCTTCTACCTCCAGGTGCCCGCCGACGCGGACCTGGCGGAGTGGCCCGAGCCGCGGATCCGCGAACAGCTGGCGCTCCGGCTGGGACTGCAACCCGAATCGGGGGACCCGGAGTTGGGCGCGCTCACCGAGGTCGGCATGCTACGGCTGCGCGGCCGCGTCCGGCACCACGTACAGGCCGGCCCGCTGCTGCTGGCGGGCGACGCGGCCCATGTGCTGACCCCATCGGGCGCCAAGGGACTCAACCTCGCGGTGGCCGACGTCGCCGACCTCGCCCACAGTCTCCTGCGGTACCACCTGGAGGGCGACACGGAGACGCTCGCGGGCTACCAGGCGCGCCGCCACGGGGCAGCCTGGACGACGCAGGAGTTCTCCGACCGGCTGCTGGACCTGATGCACCTCCCGCCGGGCGGTGCGGAGGAGTCCGCCTTCGGTCTGAGGCTGCGGCGGGAGCGGCTCGCCCGCCTGGCCGCCCCTGGCCCGGAGGGCGAGGCGTTCGCCCGCGCCTACGGCGGCGCGGGCCGCCTGCGCACGGGGCCCGCACCCGCACCGGCCCCGTAGGACGCCCGCCCGCAGTGCCGGAGCCCGGGGGACGACCAGGGCTCCGGCACCGCGGGCCGCACCGGCCGGGCCGCGGACCGCAGGAGCACGCGCGTCCCGGCCGGCCGCGCACCGTACGGGCACGCGCGTCCCGGCCGGCCGCGCTCAGTCCGCGTCGACGACCTTCACGGAGACCGGCGTCCCCGCCTCCACCGTGCGGCTCACCGTGCAGAGCTTGTCGTGCGAGGTCTTCACGGCGCGCGGCAGGATCGCCCGGGCACGGTCGCCGCCCTCGCCCTCGGGGAAGGCGACCGCGAACGCGACCTCCAGGCCGGTCATGCTGTTGCCGCCGTCGTCCTGGACCTTGTGGCCGCTGGCGACGAGCGAGAAGGTGCTGGGTTCCGCGTGCCGGCCGGTCGCGGCGTCCACGTCCGCCGCGGAACAGCCGGCGATCGCCGCGAGGAAGAGCTCCACCGGGGTGAAGCCCGCCCCGGAGCCGGTGCCGAAGGTGAGCTTCTCACCGCGCGAGTTGATCGCGGTGAACCGGCCGGGGCCGGTCCGCTCGACGGTCACGGAGCGGAGGGAGTCGGATGCGGAGTCGGTAGTCATGGACCTGACGTTAACCCGCCCACCGTCTCCCTGCCCGCCCCTGCCGCCCGCCGTCACGGCCCGCGGGGTCCGGCGCCGACCAGCTGCCCAGCAGGCGCAGCGCGTGCGCGGACGGGCTGTCGGGCTCCGCGGTGTAGAGGTGGAGCGCCTGGTCGGGGTCGTCGGGCAGGGTGAGCGACTCGTGGTCCAGGGCCAGTTCGCCGACGAGCGGGTGGCGGTAGTGCCTGGTGCCGTGGGTGTACTCCAGGAGGTCGTGGTCGGCCCACCACCGGCGGAAGTCCTCGTCGCGCACCGACAGCTCGCCGACCAGTTCGGCCAGCCGGGGGTCGTGCGCGTGCCGGCCCGCGTACAGGCGCAGGGCGGCGACCGTGCCGCGCGCCGCGGTCTCCCAGTCCGTCAGCAGGTCGCGGGCGGTAGGGCCGAGGAAGATGAACCGCGCGAGGTTGCGCTCGCGGTACGGCAGCGCGTCGAAGTCGGTGTACAGGGCCTTGGCGAGGGTGTTCGCCGCCAGCACGTCCAGCCGGCGCCCCAGGATCATCGCGGGGGTGTCGGGCAGCGAGCCGAGGAGCCTGAGCAGCCCGGGTCGCACCCGCTGGGGCGCCGCGGTACGGCGCCGCCCCGCACCCGGCCCGGGGCGTGCGAGGTCGAAGAGGCGGGCGCGCTCCGCCGTGTCCAGACGCAGGGCCCGGGCCACGGCCTCCAGCACCGACGCCGAGGCGTTGGGATGGCGCCCGCGCTCCAGCCGTACGTAGTGGTCCGGGCTGATCCCGGCCAGCCGGGCCACCTCCTCGCGGCGCAGCCCCCGGACGTGGCGGCGGGGGGTCTCCGGGCCCAGACCGACGGTGGACGGGCTGGTCCGGGCCCGGCGCGAGCGCAGGAAGTCGCGCAGCTCCAGGTTGGGCTCGCGCCCCGCTGACGTGCTCATTCATCCAGGCTAGGGGGCGCCCCGGCGCTGCCGCGCGCCGAAGAGGGACCGCGGACCGCGCCGGCTCCGGCCCTCCACGCGCCACCGGCGTCGGGGCCGTCACCGGACCGGACACCGCGGCTTCCCAGGGGCCCGGCGTGGTGGGAGCATGTGCCCACCGGCGGCACCCGCCAACGTGGGGGTGTGCCCGCCCGGAGTCACCGTCCTGGAGTCCCCATGAACCTTCGGCTCCGGCCCACCCGCCCCACCCAACTCCTCCTCGCCGCCGCCGCGACGGCCGGGCTGCTGCTCACCGCCTGCGGCGGCACCCCCGGGACCCCGGCCCCGGCGCCGACCAGTGCGCCGCCCGCCACCCCGCGTACGCCCTCCGGGCCCGGTACGGGAACCCTGCCACCAGCCACTCCCTCCCACACCCCCGCCACCGCTGCGCCCGGGGCCGCCGAACCGGCCCTGGGGCCGGGCCTGCAGCCGGTCTGGCCGTTCACCACGCTCGCGCAGGCGCAGGCCTGGCAGCGCTCCCACCGCGAGGGCGGCCACCAGCCCTGGCACCTGGACGCGGAACACACCGCCCTCTCCTTCGTCCAGGGCTACCTGGGCTTCCGGGAGATCGACCGCGTCTCCTCACGCACCGTCAGCGGCCGGCACGCCCGGATCGGCGTGGGCCTGGGGAACCCCGAGGAGGCGCGCCGCGGCACCGCGGCGGTCATCCACCTGGTGCGGTACGGCACCGGGGCGGACGCCCCCTGGGAGGTCGTCGGCACCGACGACACCACCTTCTCCCTGACCCTGCCCGCCTACGGCTCCCGGGCGACCTCCCCGCTCAGGGCGGGCGGACGGATCACGGGAGTGGACGAGAGCATCAGGGTGGAGGTGCGCCAGCCGTCGTCGCCGCGCCCCCTCGGCACCGCCTGCTGCACCCCCGCCGGGGGCTCCGGCACCCCGTGGAACGCCACCGTCTCCTACACCCGCCCGACCGATCCGGTCCTGACCGTCGTGGCCTCGACCGGCGGCCACCTCGCGGAGGTCGAACGCTTCACCATCACCGCGGTACGCACCCGCTGACCCGGCGTCACCCGGCCGCGGTGCCTCCCGCCAGCCGTTCGCGGAGCCGGTTCCTGTCGGGTTTGCCGGCCGGCGTGAGGGGGAGGCGGGGGACGGCGTGCAGGAACTCGGGGGCGTGCACCGCCCCCGTGCGCTCGGCGACGAACCGCCGCAGCTCCGCGGGACCGGGCCGGCCGCCCGGCGCGAGGACGACCGCGGCGTGCACGTGCTCCGTCTCGTCCGCGTCGCGGGCGCCGAACACCGCGCACTGGGCCACGGCGGGGTGGGCCAGGAGGACCTCCTCCACCTCCGACGGGTACACGTGCCCGCCGGGCACGATGATCACGTCCGAGAGCCGGTCGACGAGGTACAGGTAGCCGTCCTCGTCGAGGTACCCGACGTCCCCGGTCCGCAGCCAGCCGTCGCGCAGGACCCGGGCGGTCAGCTCGGGCTGCTTCCAGTAGCCGCGCATGACGCCCGCCGAGCGCACCTGGATCTCGCCCTCCCGGCCGGTGGGCAGGTCCTGGCCGGCCGGGTCGCGGATGGCGATCTCGACGCCGGGCAGGGCCCGGCCCACGGTGATCCGGCCGCCCGCCCCGGTGTGCGTGTGCTCGTGCGGGGCGAGGGCGGTGATGCTCTGCGCCTCCGACTGTCCGTAGCCGCCCGTCAGGACGGGGCCGAAGACCTCCAGCGCCTCGCGCAGCCGGCTCGCCGAGGCGGTGCACCCGCCGTACAGGATCCGGCGCAGGCTGGACACGTCCGTCCCGGCCAGGGCGGGATGGTCGAGGAGCTGGTGGAGCAGCGGCGGCAGCAGCCAGGTGTGGGTGATCCGCTCGCGTGCGACGGCCGCGAGGACGTCACCCGCCTCGAAACCGTTCCGCAGCACGACCGAACCGCCCCGGTACAGGTGCAGGTCGGCGTAGAACCCGGCGAGGTGGGCCAGCGGGGTGCAGGCCAGGAAGCGGGACGGGCCGTCCTCGGCGAGCGGCGAGTCCAGGGCCCGCCGGTACGGGCCGTGCAGGCTGAGGATCCCCTTGGGCACACCGGTGGTGCCGCCCGTGTGGCGGATGGCGAGGTCGTCGTCGGGTCCGATCCGGACGTCCGGGATCCCGGCCGGCTGCCGGGCGGAGGCGGCCAGCACGTCCGGGCCCGCCGGCCCCGGGCCCAGCCCCAGCACGGCCGGCACGTCGACCAGCGGCAGCAACCGCCGGGCGGCCTCCTGCCGCCCGGCGTCGACGAGCAGCATCCGGGTCTCCGCGCTGCTCACGACGGCGGCCATCGCCTGCGGGCCCATGCCGTCGTGGAGGCCGACGACCCGGGCACCCGTGAGGCTCGCGGCGTACCGGGCACTGAGCCCCTCGGGCGTGTTGCCGGTCAGCAGGGTCACGGTCAGGCCCCGGCCCGCGCCGCGCGCGGCGAGCTCCCCGGCGAGCCGGCACGTGGTCCCGTGGAACTCGTGCGCCGTGATGCGCCTTCCGTCGGCCGTCGTCAGCACGGTGCGCTCCGGCGTCGCGGCCAGCCTCTCCAGGACGGCCGCCGCATAGGGCGTGAACCCGGGGGTCACCGCCCGCACCCCGCCGCCGCACCGGCCGGCACCGCCGGCCGTGTCACCGGCCGTCCGGGTAAGCCCGGCGCCGCCTCCAGCGCGGTGTGCCGCCGCACGGATACCTCCACGCAACCCTCCCACGGGAACGAGCGAGCCTGCGGACCCGGCCGGAAGCGTCCGCCGGTCCTGCGTCGCCTTCACCATGCCCAGCGCGACGGCGTGCCCAACCCGGGGGCGTGGACCGGCTGCCGCCCGGCGGCCGTGCCGAGCCGGTCCGCCGTGCGTGCGTGCGTCGCCGCTCCGGCCGTACGTGAGCGGCCGGGCCCGCCGTACGTCAGCGGTTGGGCGGACCCACCGGACGCCACGGGGACAGGGCCGCGCCGGGGCCGGGGGAGGCGGTGGCCCAGTACAGCCGCGCGTCGGGGCCGACGGCGGCCACGCCCACCGAGCGGTCCGCGCCCAGGGCGGCGGACGGCGAGCCGTCGAACAGCACCACCGGTGCCTGCTGCCAGGGCAGGCCCGCGCCCAGCGAAGCGCCGAGACCGCCGCCGGACGACCGCCCGGCCACCACGTCGCCGGCCGCGGTGACCGGCCCGTAGCCGCCCGCGCTGCCGACGACGTCCCTGACCGGCGAGAGCGCCAGGAGCCTCTCCACGACCGAGGCCACCGCGGTACGGACCGTCCCCGTGCCGGGCTTGCGGAACCACAGCCGCACCCCGGAGCCGTCGGGCACCGCCGTCAGCGGCAGGGTCGTCGCCGGCAGGCCGGTCGCACCGGGCCCGGCGAGCCGCCCCGACGCCCCGTCCGAGACCCAGCCCAGCACCGTCGCGGGGGTGTTGACGAACACGTAGCTCCGGCCGTCCGCGTCCACCGCGGCGGCCGGGTTGCCCTGCAGGCCCTCGCCGCCCAGGTGCTCCCAGGGACCCCAGGTCCCGTCCGGGGCCTCGGCGGCCGCGCGCAGCGTGTGGGCCCCGTCGCGCACGTACACCGTCGGCTGGCCCGAGGCGTCGAGCGTGACCGCCGGGGCGCTGATGTCGGAGGTCCACTGCGCGTCGTCCGGCTCCGGCGACCCCAGGGACCGCCAGTCCCCGAACGCCCCGCCGGGCGCGGTCTGCACGGCGGTCACCACCTCGCGCCGGTAGTCGGCCCCGGTGGCCCCGAGGACGGTACGGGTCCCGAAGACCGCGATGCGCCCGTCCGGGAGCCGCACCGCCGTCGCGCCCTGGTCCATCCCGGCGCCCGGGAGGAACGACGGACCGGCCCAGCGGGCGTTCGCGTCCGCGGAGTCGGGGCGCCGCCAGACGGCCATCCGCCCGTCGAGGACGGCGAAGGCCGTGGCGGACTGGCCGGGCCCGGGCACCAGCCAGCCGGTGCCGTTGTCGCGCGCGTAACGGATGGTCTCCGCCCAGCGGTTGCCGCCCGGACGCGCGGCGACGTTCAGGTCCCCGCAGCCCGACGGGCTGTGGCAGTAGTTGCGCCGGTCCATCCAGGCGTACGTCTCCAGGACGTCCAGCTTGCTCCGGTGCAGCTCGGGGCCGAGGGCGCCGGGCAGGGAGCCGGTGAGGTAGCCGAGGTAGTTCTGCACGGTGAAGTGGGTGCGCCGCCCGGCGTCGGCCGCGTACCGGGCCAGCGCCGCCTGCAGGAAGCGCGCCCCGTACATGTGGTCCTGGTGGTCCGTGAGGCGCCCGGTGTCCGGGTGGCGGCCCGGGGTGGGGTCCTGGGAGCGGACCAGGGTGGGCCGGAACCGCTCCAGGAGGCCGACCAGCGTGCTGACGACCTGGTCCTTGGTGTACGAGAAGGTGCCGGTCACCGGAGTGCCGGCGGAGAGCTGCGTGCCGAGCGAGCCGGTCGTGCCGTCCCAGAGGCCGGTGAGGCTCTCCGGCTTCGGCAGGTACGGGTCGCCGGCCTCGCGTATCTGGAGCCACACCAGCTGGACCGTGGGCTTCGCGGTGAGGACGTCCAGCTCGGCCTGTCCGCCGCCCGCGGTGGGGATGACGGTACGGGTCCAGCGCGCGGCGCGGTCGCCGGTGGCCATGCGGGCGTAGGCGGCGCGTATGCCGTTCTGGCGGGCCTCGGCGTACGCGGCCTTGTCGGCGGCGGGCCGGACCGCGACGTTCTGCCCCGCCCCCCGGGCCCCCCGGGCACCCGCCTGGCGGGGTATGCCGGCTGCGCGTCCGCCCTCCTGGCTGCGGGCGGCTCGGGCATCGGGCTGCGGGGGGCCGGATGCCTCGGGCCGGGCGGGGACGGGAACACCCGCCGCTCCGGAAACGGCGGCGTCCGCAGCCCCGGCCGCTCCGGAAACGGCGGCGTCCGCAGCCCCGGCCTCGCCGGAACGGGCTTCCCCGGCCCCGGCCTCGCCGGAACGGGCTTCCCCGGACCCGGGCACCCCGGCACCGGCCTCCGCGGCGCCTGCTGGCGGCCTGCCCGTCTCGCCCGCCTGCCCGTTGATCCCGTCCGACTCGCCCGCGGTCAGGAACACGGTGGTCAGCGCGTGGCCGGCGCCGATCGAGCGCTCGATGTCCGGGTTCATGAAGTACAGGTCGTCGTCGGGGTGGGCGACGACCTGGAGCACGGTCCCGGTGCCGGGTATGCCGTCGGGGGAGTCCTGCGCGGCGCGCGCGTCGGCGCCCGCGGCGGTGTCCGCCGCCCCGAGACCACCGGTGGCCGAGGCGACCACCATCGCGGCCGCGCCCACGCAGGCCGCGGCCGTCAGCGCGGCGGTCCGCGTGATGCGCTTCCGCCGGTCGGCGGCGGCGCGCTCGCGCCCTGTGGTCATGACGGGTCTCTCCCTGCGGCCGACGGGACCTGTTCCGTCTCCTGGCACCGCAGAGGGCGCACCGGTATGGGCGTCACACCATATGTGATGTTCGGAACCGGTCATTCCGGCAGCTGGGGCGGCGGACCGGCACTCCCCGGCCAGCACTGGCCCCCGCCCCGGAGCGTGTGACGGCTTTCACGCGCCGACCGCCCCGCGCGGGGCGCCTGTGGCGCGACGGCGATGGCCGTCAGGGAGCCGCGCGCAGGCTGCCCAACGTGAGGGCGACCAGCCGGTCGACGGCGTCGCGGGCCGGGATCGCGGTGGCGGCGGTCAGCGCGTGGAGGCACACCCTGCGACGGGGAACGCGCGCCGCGGCGGGTGAGGTCCTTCGCGGCCGACGCCGTCGCCGCGGCCGTGGTGCCGGCGGTCGTGCACCTGGCCGGCGGCGGCATGGTGCGGCACGCGCCGTGCGCCCCTTCCGGCCCGCGCTCCGCAAGGCCCCCATGGCCCGGCCCCGATCGCCCGGGCACCTCCCTCCGGACCGGCTGCCGCCGTCGTGGGAGAGGTCCGGCGGCCCCGCTCACGGGCACGGCGGGCTCACGCCTCAGGCCAGCACCCACTGCGGCGGGTGGCCGGGGTCGGTCGGGCAGGTGAAGACGTGCAGGTCCCGGTCCCGGCCGAAACGGAGCCGGGTCGGGCGGACGACGGACACCCCGCCCCGTAGGGAAGCCTTGCCCGGGAGGGACGGGCCGCGGTCCTCCACCGGCACCCAGCTGTGCGAGTTCGCGTCCGCCTCGTCGCCGCCGGCGGTCAGCAGCAGCCCCATCTCCGCACCGCAGGACCCGCAGCCGACGGACATCGGGCCCGTCGACGCCCAGCTCGGAAAGCCGCCGACCCGCCAGCCGGGCGGGATCGACAGGTCCCCCTGGTAGCTGAGGGCATCGGGGCCGTGCTCCGCCGCCTGGGCGTCGTCCCAGGCGTCGATGCGGGCGATCAGCGGGGCGGGCAGCGTGTCGTCCTCCGCCCAGGGGTACGTGTCCACGTCTTCCGGGTGAAGGGCGCACGGCTCGGGGAGTTCGTGTTCCCACGGCAGCACGGGCACTTCGGGCGCGGCGTCGAGGAACCGTCCCGCCCGCTCGGCCTCCGCCGCCCGCCGCCACCGCAGGTGGTACCGGCGCGCCAGGGACGGACCGTGGCTGTACGGGCACCGGAAGATCTGCACCAGGTCCGCACCGCCGGGCCCCGCCGCCAGGCGCGGCACGTCCCGCCGGAAGAGCTGGGCGAGCCCCACGAACGGCACCGGACCTCCCTCGCCCGGCGCCCCTTCGCCGGGCCACGGCCGGCTCCGAGGAAACTCGCCGGCAGCCCGGGCCCTGCGGATCTCGTCCGGCGGGTACCCCGAGTCCCTCCTCTCGTGGGCCTCGTGGCAGGCCGGCCACGGCTCGTCGTACGGCCACAGCATCGGCCCGCCGACATGGCTGTCACGCACACCGGGCCGCCCGGGCCTGGGGTGCAGGCGCGTCGTCCGGCCGCGGTGGGCGGCCAGTTCGGGGAAGACGGCCTCCGCGGGTACCGGCCTGGCCGGCGTGGTCCTGGTCATCCGCAGACCGTACGCGGACGGCCGAACGGCACGCCACCGCGTTCCCGCGTCGCCCCGGCACGTCCCGCGGGATGCGCACCGCCCTCCCGTACACGGCACAATCGGGCATGATCGGCGGATGGCGCGCCCACCGCACCGCGGCGGGCCGCGCCGCCGGAACCGCCTCCACAGCCACCCTCCACCCCGACGCACGACCCTCCCGGTCTCAACCGCCAAGGAGCCCCATGGAGTCCGAGCCGTACACCCCCGCCCCGCTGCCCGCCCGGAGCCGGGAGGTGGCGCGCGCCCTGGCCGCTGCGGGCATCCCCGGTCAGGTACGGGAACTCAGCGAGTCCGCCCGTACCGCGGCCGAGGCCGCCTCGGCCCTGCAGTGCGAGGTCGGCGCCATCGCCAACAGCCTGGTGTTCCTCTCGGGCGACCAGCCCGTCCTGGTCCTCACCAGCGGCCGCCACAAGGTCGACACGGCCGCCCTGGCCGCCCGCTGGGAACGCCCCGCACTCCGCCGCGCCACACCCGAACAGGTCCGTGACGCCACGGGCCAGGCCATCGGAGGCGTCGCCCCCGTCGGCCACCCCCGCCAACTCCCCACGGTCGTGGACGCGGCCCTCACCGAGTACCCCCGCGTGTGGGCGGCCGCGGGCACCCCGCACACCGTGTTCCCCACCACCGCCGAGGAACTCCTCCACCTCACCGGCGGCCTCCTGCTCCCGGTGGGCCCCAACGCCTGAGCCGTCTACAGGTCGACGAGCGCGACGGTCACCGTCGCGATGTCGCCGACCTCAAGGGATTCGGCCCTGCGCACGGCACGCTTGACCGGCAGCACGAAACACCCGCGCCCGCTGTCCGGAAACACGGACGTCAGCCAGGTGCTCCCGCCGACCGTGACGCGCACCCGCCGCGACCCGAACCCACGGCGGGTCCCGTCGCCCAGCTCCCGGATCTCCTCGGACACATCGGCGGGCAGACTGACGAACACCCAACTGTCGTCCCGCCGGGCATCCCAGATCCACAGCTCGGCCTCGAAGGTGAACTCCACATGACCAGCATCCCACGCAACTCCCGACCAGCCCCGAACCCTCCGGAAGGACGGAGACCCGCTGTGCATGTCCGGGACCACCAAGAGCTGGAGGTGACCGTCGTCGCGGTCGCCCCGGTGGGCTCCAAGGTGGAAGTCGACGGACTCCACGGCGTGTTCGGATTCATCGACCAGGTGAAGCACCCCTCGTGGTGGGACGTGGACGAGGAGCCGCCCCAGGTCGGTGACAGGCTCCACGTCTGCGTCCTCGACGCGACCCGCGAGCCGTACCCGCGCCTCAGCGCCCTGCAGGACGACAAGGACATGGCACGCCGCCTGCGCGGCGACGCGTAGCCGCGCGGACGAGGAGTTCCGGCCGGCCGGCCCCCGGGCCGGGAACTTCGTCAGGTGAAGGCCGGCAGGCAGAGGCGGTACGTGCCGTAGGCGGCGAGGGCCGCGAGGGTGAGGACGAACAGGGCCAGGACCAGTTCGCCCACCCTCGTCTGCCAGCCGGTGCGGAGGACCACCGCGGTCATGGGGTTCCGCGGATGGTAGGCGACCCGGACGGGCCTGCCCTTGTCGTCGCCGCTGATGTGACGGGTCACGCCGTCGGTGGCGGTGAAGGTGTTGGTGGTCTCGCCGTCCCGGTAGATCTGCTGCGCGTCCACGGTGATGCCGTAGCGGGGCAAATACCAGTCCTTCCACGTCAGCACCACGACGCCCGAAGCCAAGAGGGTGATGCCCACGCCGACCTCGCCCAGGAGCAGCGTCGCGATGCCCCGGCCCCAGTTTCCGTCGAGCAGTCCGACGGCGACGGCGAGGGCCCCGACCGCGGCGTAGCAGGCGTACGCCGGCCAGGTGTTCGGGGACCGCAGGCCGACGGGTACCTCGTGCTCGTCGGCGTCCTCCTCCTCCTCGTCGTCGAGGAGCAGGCTCCGGTGGACGACCAGCGTCGAGCCGTCCACCGTCGCCTCGCCCGCGCTGCGCTCCGGCAGCGCGGCGTTCACCGCTTCGGCGAAGACGGAGGCGGCGGCCGCGCTCACGTCCGTGATCCGGTACAGGGTCGGCTCGGCCCCCGTCGGCGCCGTCAGCTCGACCGACAGGTCACGCCGCTCGGCGTGGACGCGGGCGATCGCGGCGAGCGGGATGCGCAGCTCGGCGTCCGGGCGGCGCAGCAGCAGCTCCTCGCCGGTGGAACGGAGTTCGGTGCCCCGGTCGCCCTGGAGGACCGGTATGGGCGACGAGGACGACGAGGGCGGCGCGATCGACATGCGCGTGATCGTAAGGCGCGAAGTGCGCATGGGTGAAGGGGGAATGGGGGTCGCGGGCGAGGCGGGCGGTGCCGTACCGTCCGGCTGTGAACCTGGTGACCGCAGTGCTCGTATGTTTCATCGTCGCGTCCGTGCCGGTCTGCATCTTCGGCCTGATGCTGGTCTCCGGCGAGCGGAGCGAGCTGAAGAGGATGATGCGGCTGAGCGAGTCCGGCGTCGAGGTCCAGGCGCGGCTGGTGAGCCTGGTGCCGTTCGGCGAGCGGGGCTACGCTCACGTCGTGTACGAGTTCGAGACCCCCGGCGGCGGGATCGCCCGCCACGAGAAGGGCGCGTCGCGCGGTCCCGCGCACGTGGTCGGCCACCTGTACCCCCTGGTCCACGAGCCGGACAACACCAGGAGCGTGCACATGGGGACCCTGTCGACGGTCCGCAGGGAACGCAGGCGCCGCCAGGGCTACGTACGCAGCTCGCGGCGGATGGCACTCCTGGCCCTTGCGGCGGGCGTGCTGGCGACGGTGGGGCTGATCGTCAGCCCCTCGTGACCCGTCAGCCGGCGTGTCGGCCGGTGGCGCGCAGGGTGCGGTGGGCCGCCTCGCGGAGGTGGTCGAGTACGTCGGGGTCGGCGTCCAGGGTGTAGTCGGCGGCGAGGCCGGCCAAGGTGCGGGCGATGCGCGGGAGCGTGTCGTCCGAGGCGTCGACCAGGCAGGTGGCCCGGTCGAGCGGGCGGATGCGGGTGGCCCGGTGGCGGGCGTGGGCGCGTACGTCGTCGGCGGAGGCCCGTACGGTGGCGACAACCCGGTGACGGGCGGGGGCCGCGGACAGCCGGCCCGCGACCAAGGCGCCGGGGTCGCCGCCGGGCAGCGGCCAGGGCGCGCAGCGCCGTCTCGATGCCGGTCAGGCCGCCGGCGGCGGTCCGCAGGGCGACCGCGACGGCGACGGCCTCGTCGTCGGCGAGCAGCAGCGGGGGCAGGTCGGTGCCGGCGGCGAGCCGGTAGCCGCCGGCGTGGCCCCGGGCGCTCTCGACGGGGTAGCCCAGGTCGCGAAGCCGGTCGACGTCGCGGCGCACGGTGCGCACGGTCACCCTGAGGCGGTCGGCCAGGTCCGCGCCGGACCAGTCCCGGGGGGTCTGCAGCAGGGACAGCAGTCGCAGCATCCGGGCCGTCATGTCGGTGCTCATGCCCTCCACCATGACCGGCTCAAAGGACAGCTCCTGTCCTGAAAGGCCTGAAAGACCTGAAAGACCTGTGAGACCTGAAGGACCCCGGCCGGGAGCACGAACGCGCCGTGATGTCGGGCTGCCGACGTCACGGCGCGTTCGTGGGCCCGCCTCCTGCCCGTCCACCGCGTGCCCGCTATCGGCTGAGCGTGCCCAGCGCCGCCGCGTCGTACGGCTTCAGCTCGTCGAAGCGGTTGCCGAGGACCTTCGCCGCCCACTGCGGGTCCTGCAGCAGGGCCCGGCCGACGGCCACCATGTCGAACTCGTCGCGCTCCATGCGGTCCAGCAGGTTGTCGATGTCGCCGAGCGCCGCCCCCTCCCCGACGAAGGCGCGGATGAAGTCGCCGTCGAGGCCGACCGACCCGACGGTGATCGTCGGCCGGCCGGTGAGCTTCTTCGTCCAGCCCGCCAGGTTCAGGTCCGAGCCCTCGAACTCCGGCAGCCAGTAGCGCCGCGTGGAGGCGTGGAACGCGTCGACCCCGGCCGCCGCCAGCGGCGCCAGGATCGCCTCCAGCTCCTCCGGGGTCTCCGCGAGGCGGGCGTCGTACGCCTCCTGCTTCCACTGCGAGTAGCGGAAGATCACCGGGAAGTCGGCCGAGACGCGCTCGCGGACCGCCGCCACGATCTCCGCCGCGAACTTCGTACGGGCCACCGCGTCGCCGCCGTAGCCGTCGGTGCGGCGGTTGGTCCGCTCCCACAGGAACTGGTCGAGCAGGTAGCCGTGGGCACCGTGCAGTTCGACGCCGTCGAAGCCGATGCGCTCGGCGTCCGCGGCGGCGTCGGCGAACGCGCCGATGACGTCGTCGAGGTCGGCGCGGGTCATCGCCCTGCCGGTCCCCTCGGTGCCGTCGACGCGGATGCCGGAGGGGCCGATCGCGGGCGCGTCGGCGTACGGCTCCTGGCCCTGCTTGCGCACCATGCCGATGTGCCACAGCTGGGGCACGATCGTGCCGCCCGCCTCGTGCACGGCCGCGGCGACCCGCGCCCACCCCGCGAGCTGCTCCTCGCCGTGGAAGCGCGGCACCCGGTCGCTCTGACCTGCGGACTCGTGGCCGACGTAGGTGCCTTCGGTGACGATCAGGCCCACGCCCGCGGCGGCCCGGCTGGCGTAGTACGCCTGCACGTCCTCGCCGGGCACGCCGCCGGGGGAGAACATCCGCGTCATCGGCGCCATCGCGATGCGGTTGGGGACGGTCAGGCCGTTCAGCGTGACGGGCCGGGACAGGATCTCGGCCGCGCGGGAGGCGGTGGACGTGGTGACGGTCATGCGGGTCCTCCGGGTTGAGGCTGTGGCTCGTCGGGTGGCAACGAGAAGTGCATAGTACACACGCTATGTATCATGCATATTGCCGCACCCGGAGGGGTCCCCGGGCCGCCGGGTCGGCGATAATGGGGCGCCGGAAGGAGCGGGAGGCGTAGTGCTGGAGAGACTGGAGCGGGAGCTGATGCTGCTCTCGCGGCACCAGGTGCTGGCCCGGCGCGAGCGCGACCCCGAGCGCCTGGAGCGGTCGGCGTACCTGCTGCTCAGCCGGATCGACACCCAGGGACCCATGTCCATCGGGCAGTTGGCCGATGCCTTCGGGCTCGACACCTCGACCGTGAACCGCCAGACGGCCGCCCTGCTGCGCTGCGGACTGGCCGAGCGCGTCGCGGACCCGGACGGCGGCATGGCCCGCAAGCTGCGCATCACCGACGAAGGCGGCCGCCGGCTCGCCGGAGACCGCGAGGTGAACCGGGCGTGCCTGGCCCGGGTGGTCGCCGGCTGGTCCCCCGAGGAGGTGCGCGAGCTGGAGGACGTACTGGTTCGCCTCAACCGCAGCGCCGAGGGCCTCGAAGGCCGCTACTGGCCCCGCCCGGAGGGTGCCGGGCCCTGCGCCGTACGCCCCGTGCCCGACGGGCAGGAACCCGCGACGCCCGCGCCCTAGGCGTGCCGCGTACGGATCCCGTTGCCGGGCGCGGCGGTTGGGGCGCGAGAGCGCATTGGCCTAGACCTATTGTGCGGCCCTCTTCGTGGCGGTACGTTCGTGCCCGGCTGCGCAGCCGGACGCCGAGGGCCGGGCCGCCGGCCAGGCCGATGCTCCGGCGCGAGGGTTTCGGGCCGCGCCAGTTCTGGACCCCGGCGGAGGGGTAGCCCCGATCCTCCGGCCGGACGCGCGGCTGGTCAGGGGCACGTCTCGTCGGTCTTGACGACGGTGAACGCGACGGGCTGCCCGTTCAGCCTGGTCCCCGCCCCGGGGTCCTGGGAGCAGACCTTCCAGTTGGACTCCTGAAGGACCATGCGGTTCTCCAGCGCGTCCCTCACCAAGATCGACGCGTTGGAGGGCAGGGAAGCCCGGACGGCCTTCATGCCCTGGCCGACGAAGTTCGGCATGGTACTGCCGACGGGCTTCGGCCCCGGCGCGTCCACGGCGGGACAGGTCTCCTCCAGTTTGACGGCGCCGAAGTCGATCGTGGCGCCGGTGTCCACGGCGTCACCGCCGGGTGGTGTCTGCGAGCAGACCTTCCAGTTCCGGTCGAGGGCCTGGAGCCGGTCGCGGCCGAGCGCGTCGTGTGACGTCAAGGCGTGGAACCCAGCGGCCTGCGCCTCGTCCTGAGCGGTCTGGAGTCCCTTGCCGACGAGGTCCGGCAGCCTGGCCGTCTTCGCGCCCGGCGTGCGGTCGGCGCCGGTCGCGGAGGCGGTCGGTGAGGGCGTGCCGGGCGCGGGGGCCTTGCCGTTGCCGTCGGCCTGCGGGGTGCAGCCGGTGACGGCCAGGGCGGCGGCCGCGACGAGCACGCCGGCGGTGTGGTGTGTGCGCATTGCGCCATGCTCGCGGGCGCGGGGCGCCCATGTGGTGTCCGTGACCGCTCTGTGACGGGTGAAGGGCCGGCGCAGGGGCAGTGCTCGGGGCCATGCGCCGGCCTCCCGCACGCCTTAGTGCCCCAGCAGCGGCAGCGCGCGGAACGCGTGGTCCTGCCAGAGCCGGCGCGAGGCCTCCTCCGGGTACGCGGCGAGGGCCGGCCGGGCGTCGAAGAGCTGTACGGGGCGCTGCGCGGGGTCGTACGCGGGCCAGCCGGGGTCGCCGTCGGAGGCGAAGGCCGTCCACGCGGCGCGCATGCGCGCGGACAGTTCCCCGGCCTCCGGGTCCGGGCCCTCGCCGATCAGCATCGCGGGCTGGCCGCGGTCGAGGTTGCCGAAGACCAGCGGTACGTCGAGGCCGTGGCAGGCGCCGAGGGCGCCGCCCATGCCCGGGGCGGGCCAGGTCAGCTCGTACACGTGGGCGCGGCCCCCCGCAGCGGACTGGGCCTGGCCGAGGTGGAGCGACGGCATGCGGAACAGCCAGTCGGAGCAGACCAGTTCGTACAGCTCCTCGGGACCCGCGTCGGGAAACGCCTCGCGGTAGCGGAGCGCGGCATCCGGGCCGGGCCCGTAGACGCGCAGCGCGGTCTCCGCCTGCTCGGGCGTGACCTGGCCGAGCACTCCGTCGAGCGCCGCCAGCAGCCGGGTCTCGTGGCGGGTGTGCCCGACGAGGAGTTCGACGTCCCGGCCCGCGCCGTCCGCCAGGGCCTGCCACGGGGTGGCGCGCAGGGTGTCACCGTCGACGACCGGCGAGAAGGGGATCGCCCGGTGCGCGACCGGCCCCCAGCGGTCGGCCCACTGCTCGGTCTTGGCGCCGACCGCGTCGCCGGCGGCGGCCAGCCGGGCGGGGTCCACCCCCGAGAGGTCGGCCGCGACGGGCCGCAGCCCCAGCTCCGCGGCGCAGGCCCCCGCGATGTCGGCGGCCAGCTCCGGCGTGAAGAAGGTGCCCTGCACGCTCTGGGCCACGGCCCGGCGGAACAGCCCGGCGGCGCGCCCGGTGGCCAGCAGGGCGGCGACCGACCCGGCACCCGCCGACTGGCCGAAGACCGTGACCCGGCCCGGGTCCCCGCCGAACGCCCGGATGTTGTCGCGCACCCACTCCAGGGCGGCGATCTGGTCCAGCAGGCCCCGGTTGGCGGGCGCCCCGGCGAGCTGCCCGTAACCCTCCAGTCCCACGCGGTAGTTGAACGTCACCACCACGACGCCGTCCCGCGCCAGGCGGCCCCCGTCGTACTCGGGAAGCCCGGACATCCCGATCGAGTACGCGCCGCCCTGGATCCACACCATCACCGGCAGACCCGCACCGGGACCGGGGTCGGGCGACCAGACGTTGACCGTCAGCCAGTCGTCGCCCGCCGCATCCGCCGCCAGCGCGTCCATGCCGAAGTGGCCACCCTGCGGGGGCGGCGGACCGTACGACACCGCCGGCCGCACCCCGTCCCACCCGCGTACGGGCCGTGGCGCGGCGAAGCGCAGCGCACCGACCGGGGGCTCCGCGAACGGGATGCCACGGAACACCGCCACCCCCGCTTCGCGGCTCCCCCGCACCACCCCGCCCGCCACACGCACTTCGGGCAGGTCCCCCGACGGCTCGGACGCGGCAACGCTCATCACAACGGTGCTCCCTCACTGGGCGGCGCGGACGCCGGGATCATCCCCCTGCGCCCCCGGCCCGCGCCAGCGATTTAGGGGCGTGTCGCGGGCCTCGGGAAGGCCGTCACACGGGGCGCGGCTCCGCCGTGGACCCGCTGTAGACCACTCCCGTGAGCCGTTCGGAGAGCGCCCACAGGCGTCGGGCCGTGGCCGCGTCGCGGAGGGCCCGTTCCCCGCTCCTCGGCACGGGCTCGCCCCGGAGCTGGAACGCCCCGTCGGGCACGACGTAGCTGCCTCCCGGGAGAGCGGGCACGGTCGCCGCGTACAGCGAGGTCCTGGCGCCCTCCGGCGTCGGGCGGAACGCGCTGCGCAGCAGCAGCCGCACCACCGCGCCGTACGCCCGGCCCCGGCTGCCGTTGGCGCCGCCGGTCAGCACGTTCGTGCGCGTGAGCCCGGGGGCGACCGCCATGCTCCGCAGCGGCAGTCCCGCGGCGTCGGCCCTGCGCTGGAGTTCCGCGGCGAAGTACAGGTTGGCGCGCTTCGACTGCAGGTACGCGGACATCGCCCGGTACCCGCGCTCCGCGTCGAGGTTGGCCAGGTCGAAGCGGGCGAAGCGCTGGCCCTCGCTGCTGACCGTGACCACGCGCGGATCCGGGGCGGCCAGCAGGTGCGGCATGAGCAGTCCGGTGAGCGCGAAGGTGCCGAGGTGGTTGACGCCGAACTGGGACTCGAAGCCGTCGGCGGTCCTGGAGAACGGCACCATGGCGATGCCGGCGTTGTTCACCAGGAGATCGAGCGGGCCACCCTCCCAGCCCTCCGCGAACCTGCGTACGGACCCCAGGTCGGCGAGGTCGAGCAGCCGCAACTCCACCTCTGCGCCGCGCACTTCCGTGCGCAGGCGCTGCAACGCGGCCTCTCCGCGCGCCCGGTCACGGCAGGCCAGCACGACCTGCGCTCCGTGGCAGGCCAGTTCGCGGGCGGTGACGTACCCGATCCCGCTGTTGGCGCCGGTGACCACGGCGCGCCGGCCGGCCTGGTCGGGGATGGAGTCCGGCGTCCACCGGCCCGGCAGGGAAGCGCCGGGGGACCGGTGGGAAGGGGCAGGGTTCACGGGAGACCTCACATCGGTGGTCGGCAGACGGGCAGGCGGCGGCCTGGGACAGGGCAGGGCAACGCCACGTCCGCCGCGCATCGCAACTCGAAGTTGCGATAGCCTGATGATGGAGTACGTTCCGTCCATAACGCAACTGGGAGTTGCAATGCAGTCTGCCGGGCCGTCCGGGTCACCGTCCCCGTCCGCACGGGGAGCCACAGTCGGCCGAGGGGCCAAGATGCGTGCCGCCGTGCTCGCGGCGACCGTCACCGAGCTCACCGAGACGGGGTACGCCGCCCTGACGGTCGAGGGCGTCGCCCAGCGTGCCGGCGTGCACAAGACGACGATCTACCGGAACTGGAAGACCGCCGACGCCCTGGTCACGGACGCGCTGACCGGCCACTTCGCCGCCGACGTCCCGATCCCCGACACCGGGTCGGTGGAGGGAGACCTGGGCGCGCTGGCCCGGGCCCTCGTCGCCACCATGACCACGCCCGCCGGCCGCGCCCTGCTGACCACCGTCCTCTCGGACGCCGTACGCCTGCCGCCCCTCGCCGCGATCAAGAGCGCCCTCTTCGAGGACCGCTTCCGGCGGGCGGAACCGGTCGTCACGCGGGCCGTCGAGCGGGGCGAACTCCCGCCGGCCACCGACCCCGCCGAACTCGTGAAGGCCCTGGTCGCGCCGATCTACTTCCGCCTCGTGTTCACCGCCGAACCGGTCGACGGAACGACCGCGGACCGAGCGGTGGCGGTCACGCTGGCAGCGGCACGGGCGGGCGCACTCCGGGCGGGGTGAGGCGGGGGAGCGGACACGGGCCCCCGCCCGAGCGGCGGGCGACCCGTGTACGCATGTTCGATTGGCGGCCGAGTGGGTATAAGGACAAGTTCGGCGCTGCCGACACGCCCTCCAACCCCACCACCCACTCGGTTCCACCAGGTGAGCAACGATGTCCCAGTGCAAGACCCCCGACTACCGCACCGGCCACCGCGGCCGGCACTGGACCCACGCATTGCGCAGCGCCCAGAAGTCCGGCGCGGTGATCGTCACCGACGAGACGGGCGACGTGGTCGGCTACAGCCCCGAGAGCACGGGCCCCGGCCGCTTCCGCCCCTGGATCACCCCGGCGGGCACCCGCTACGACAGCCACGACGTCCACCCGGAGTGGTGACGCGCGCGTCCGGGCCGCCATGTCAGGCCAGGAGCGCGGCCGCCTGTTGCCGTGCGTGGGCCAGCCACGCCGCGCGCTCCTCGCCGGACGAGTCGGTGACGGTGCGGAACACGACCCGCCGTACGTCGGAGACTCCCACGTACGGCAGGACGCATGCCGTCCAGATGTGGTGCAGCGGGTCCCCGAACTCGCTCGCCTCGCGGTCGGCGGGCGTGTCGGAGGTGTTCAGCACCAGCGCCCGGCCCGCCCTCAGGAGCCCGGCGGGCTCACCGTCCGCGGTGCCCAGCTTGTACGCGACACCGGGCGCCAGCACACGCTGCACCCAGCCGGTGAGGACGGCGGGCGGCATGCCCCACCAGTTCGGGTGGACGAACACCAGGGTGTCCAGCGTGGCCACCTCCGCCCGGTGCAGCGACACCTGCGCGTCGTGGGCGGGCGCCGCTGCCTCGACCGTCTCCGTCTCGTCCGCGGACAGCACCGGTGGGAACCCTTCGGCGCACAGGTCGTGAGCCGACACCGTGGCTCCCCGTGCACGCAGTTCCGCCACGACGGCGTCGAACAGCGCGTGGTTGAAGCTTCCCGGCCGCGGGTGTGCGACGTACACCCCTACCTGCATGGTTCCCCCCGGTTTGACGCGGACATCGCCGGCTGGCGCGGGTACGAGCCTCTCACAGCCGCGTCAGAGGGTGGCCGGGGCCAGGCCCTCCCAGAAGCCGCACCGGTGGGTGGTGGCGAAATCCGTCGAGGGGGCCGTGGTGGTCGGGTGGAGGGTCAGGGACGTGTAGGAGGCGGGCAGGGGGGATCCGGCGCCGGCCGCGGGCCAGGGGGGCCGGCCGGGTACGTTCGGGTCGCCGGTGCGGGCGAAGGCCGCCCAGTGGCGCTTCATCCGCCCCGCGAAGGCGGTCTGAGCCTCCGTCAGCGGACGGCCCGCCATCGTGAAGTCGTGCAGGTAGGCGAGTTCGGCGCTGTGCCCGTTGGACTGGTCGAGCCCGGGCACCTGGGCGCCGTACAGCGTGGGGGAGTCCGGGTCGTCGAACTCGTACGCGTAGGTGGGAACCTGACGTGCCAGCAGTCGCGCCGTCGTGTAGGTGTGGCAGGCGAAGGTCGAGTCCGTGAGGACGGCCGACAGGGCCAGGTACGGCGACGGGTACCCGGCGACCGGGTAGCGGGCGAGCACCTGCTCGGCGGCGGGCCCGTACCGGGCGCGGATCTGCCCGGCGTACTCCTCCGCGGTCAGCCGGGGCTGGGTGAGCGCCACGAAGAAGCGGGCCTCGTCCCTGGTGCTGCCGATCAGCACGGGCACCTTGTTCCAGGCCCCGGCCGCGAGGGCCGCCGCGGGCTCGGCCGGCAGCAGCCCGTCGCCGTACGCGGGCCCGGACACCGGCAGCGTGACCGCGGCGTCGACCAGCCGGGCCACGGAGGCACCGCGCAGGCAGGCGGCCACGGCGGCCGGGTCGGCACAGCCCAGCCGGGCCGCGTACGCGCGGGCCTGCTCCTCGGCCTGTACCCGTGCGGGCGCCCGCAGGAGGGTGCACGGGCCGCTCTGGAGCACGGCCCGGGCGAACAGGCCCCGGGCCCGCGGGGAGGCGAGCATCGCACAGACCGAGCCGGCGCCCGCCGACTGGCCCGCGACGGTGACCGCCGCCGGATCGCCGCCGAAGCCCGCGATGTTGCGCCGGGTCCACTCCAGGGCGGCGATCTGGTCCATCAGCCCGTACGACCCGGAGCGGAGCGGATCGCCGCCGGTCAGTTCCGGCAGCGCCAGGTAACCCAGCTGCCCGAGCCGGTAGTTGATGCTCACCACCACCGTCCCGGTGAGCTCGGCCATCGTCCGGCCGCCGAACTGGGTGCCCGTCCCCTGGCTGTACGCGCCGCCGTGGATCCAGAACAGCACCGGCAGCCGGGACCCGGGGTGCGCCCCGCGCGGCCGGTAGACGTCCAGGTACAGGCAGTCCTCACTGACCGCCGACGGGTCCCGGAGGCCGAACGGAGAGAACTGCGGGCAGGCCGGGGCCTGGGTGCCCGCGTCCCGGGGCGGGCCCCAGGACGCGGGCGGGCGCGGCGCCCGGAAGCGGTCTTCCCCCACCGGAGGCGCCGCGTACGGCACCCCCAGGAACTCCTGGGCGCCGCCCCGGTCCCGCCCGACGAGCGGACCCGGGGCGGTACGGACCACCGGGCGCGCCGCCGCGTCGCCGACCGGCAGCGCCCAGGAGGCAGCCCCGGCGGCCGGTGCGAAAGCGGCCGGGGCCAGGACAGCAGGCGCCACGACTGCCTGCGCGAGGAAGGCCGGCGCAGGGACGGCGGGCGCCCGCACAGCTGCTGCCCGAGCGGCCGTGCCCGCGGCCACCGCGGGCGGTGCGGCCGTACCGAGCAGGGCGCCGGCCGCGAGCAGCGCGGCGGCCGGCAGGGCGGCGGCCGGCAGGGCGGCACGTGTGGGCGTCCTGGAACGGCCGGCCCGTGGGGCCGCCGGGGGATGCGAGGTCATGGTGCCTCCTTCGGATGGTGTCCGTGCCGGGTGGGGCGGGGGAGCGGACCGGGAGCTACGGGCGCAGGCCGGCCAGCAGGGCGGCCACCCGCGCGGTGTCGGCCGGACCGCTGTTCCAGTCGGCCGACATGGGGCTGACGGCGACCTTGCCCGCCGCCACCGCCTCCACGTCGCCGCCCTTGGCGGGCGTCCGCAGGCCGAAGCGCACGGTCACCTTCCAGGTGCCGTCACCGGAGTCGGTGAAGTCGGGCACCAGCGGCGACTGCGGGTCTTGGAAGGTCACGGCGGAGCCCTCGGCGCGGCCGGTGCCGTCCGCGCCGACCACCGGGTGGTTCACGTTCAGCCCGGTTCCGCCCGGCAGCAGCGGACCCGAGCGGGCCCGGGACCGCAGCCGGTCGATCAGCTTGACCAGGAAGTCCACGGTCGGACCCATGGCGTTGACGGTGGTCACGGGGTCGGGGGCGGCGAGGCCGCCGGTGCTGACGGCGATGGCCGGCACCCCGGACTCCAGGGCGGCGACGGCGCCGCCGACCGTGCCGGAATGCGTGGCCAGCGAAGCCACGTTGGGGCCGAAGTTGGTGCCGGAGACCACCAGGTCCGGGGCCGCGTCCTCGAAGACCTCGGAGAGCCCGAAGGCCACGGAGTCGCCCGGAGTGCCGTCCACCGCCCACACCTTGGGCTCGGGGTGCCGGACGGAGACCGTGCTGCCGCTGAGCATCTTCGTCCCCGTACCGCTCTGGTTGGTGAGCGGGGCGACGATCGTCACGTCGTGCCCGGCCTCGGTCAGGCGCCGGAACGCCGCACGGATGCCGGGGGCGCTGTAGCCGTCGTCGTTGGTGAGCAGGATCCGCAGCGGGCGCGGCTCCGCGCCGAGGGGGGCCGCGGACGGCTGCTGGGCCGCCGCCGGGGCGGTGCCGGCCAGCGCCGGGGTGCACAGCAGCAGCGCGGCCAGGGGCAGAAGACGCTTGGTTCTCACGGAGGGTGCTCCTTGGGATGCGGGTGACGACGGACGGTGCGGACGGTGGTGCCGGGCCGTGCGGTGAGGGCGGCGGCCGCCGGTCAGCGGACGCTCCGGATCGGGAGGATCGCGAGCGCGCCGACCAGTGAGAGCGCGCCCCCGACCAGGAAGAGCGGGGTGTAGCCGCCGAACGCCGTGACGACGGCGGAGGCGACGAACGGGGCGACGATCTGCGGGCCCGCGTTGGCGATGTTGAGCACGCCCATGTCGCGGGCGGCGTCCTCCGCCTTCGGCAGCACGAGGGTGACCAGGGCGGTGTCCACGGCCATGAAGCAGCCGAAGGCGAGGCCGTTGAGCGCGTTGAAGGCGATCATCCCGGTCCAGGTCGGGCTGACCACGGGGATCACCATGACCAGCCCGGCGAGCGCCGCCGAGACGCCGACGAACACCTTGCGCCGGTTCCAGCGGTCGGAGAGCAGGCCGCCCACCACGGTGGACACGGCCATGGCGGCCATGGTCACGGGGGTGAGCACGGCCATGGCAGCCGGCGGGGTCAGCCCGGCGGGCAGCTCGACGTGGTCGCCCAGGATGTACAGCTGGTAGCCGATGACGGAGAAGTAGCCGAGCACCATCAGGGCGCGGCCGATGAACGCCCAGCGGAAGTCATGGGCGGCCAACGCCGAGAGGAACGCCCGCAGTTGCGTACCGAAGGGCACGGCGGGCGCGGGGGCGGTGCGGCGGACGTCGCGGCAGAAGAAGGACAGCAGTACGGCGGCGCCGGCGATGACCGCACCGAAGACCAGGTAGCCGGTCTGCACCCGGTCTGCGGTCTGGGAGGCGATCAGGACGCCGACGGTGCCGCCGATCGGCAGGCCGAGCCCGACGAGCGCGGAGGCGGTGCCGCGCCTGGCCACCGGGATCCGGTCGGGCACGATCGCGGTGACCGCTGCCTGGTACGCGTTCATCGTGCCCTGCACCAGGCACCAGCCGATGCCGACCAGCAGCGCGGTGTCCACGGAGCCGAGGAAGGCCAGGCCGGCGAGCGAGGCGAGGGCGCCGCCCAGGATCCAGGGGTTCCGGCGGCCGGAACGGTCGGAGAGGGCGCCCGCGACCGGGTTGCAGGCGGTCGCGAAGACGGAGCTGATGCCGCCGATCAGGCCCAGGACGGCGACCTTGTCGTCCCCGGCGATGGCCGCGACCTGCGTGGGCAGCAGCACGGAGCCGACGCCCATGTAGACCGCGAGCATGGCGGCGTTCGCGATGAGCAGCAGCAGGAGCAGGCCGCGCACGCGGGGGTGCTCCGGCGGCGCGTCGGGATGGGGCTCGATGACGTCGTTCGTGGTCACGGCGACTCCTCGGGGACTGAGCGGAGAGGGTGCGGGGCGGTACGGCGGGTCCGGTGGGCGGTGCTGAGGAAGGACCCGGAGGTACGGCGACAGAGCGGTGCGGAGTTACGGGAATTGAGCGCGGAGTCGCGGAGGGGGAGGCGCGGCGGCGCTCGACCGGCGCTGCGGCTCGGCTGGTTACACGTGTTACCGAGCGGCTCAGGAGACTGTGTAGCACCCCGCGAACCGGCGCGCCAGGGTTACGGCACGGTCGTTATCCAGCCGGTGGGACACGTGTAACCGAGTTGGTACTCGGTTTTCGCGGCCCGGCGCCCTGCGGGGGTTGCGGCGGCCGACGGGAATGCGCCATGCTCCCTGCCGTCCGGCACGGGTGACCCCGGCCCCGCCCGCCGGACCGCGCGTCCTGCCGCGCTCCCCGCTCCCTGCTCCCGGCGCCCGGCACCCCGGGCTCCCCGCCGCCGCTGCCCGGCACCCCGGGCTCCGGCGCTCGCCGCTCCTGTTGCCCGGCACCGCGGGCGCCTGCGCTCCCCGCTCCCGCAGCCCCGCCGCCCGGCACCCCGGGCCCCCGCGCTGCGCCTTCCTCCCCCTCCCCGCCGCGGCGCCCCCGTCCCCGCTCCCGGCGCCGCCGCCGTGAAAGGCCCCGCCATGCGCGAACCCGCTCGGCACACCCCTGTCCCGCCCCCGGTGCCACCCACCCGGGGCGCCGGCCGCCCCGCCGACCCCCGCCACCCCTTCGGCCCCGACCCCGACTCCATCCCCGTCCCGGACGCGGTACGGCCCACCGGGCACCACCTCCCCGCCGTCCCGCCGCGTTCCACCACCGCCTGGGGCTGCGTTCTGATCTCCCTGGCCGCAGCGATCGGGCTCTTCCTCCGTGGTGACGGGCCACCCTTCTTCCAGGGCCTGGACGACTCCTGGGAACGTGCGATGGACGGCTCGCGCGCCGGCGCCGTCTCCGGGCTGGCCGTCGTGCTGGACCGGCTCGGCGGGCCCCTCGGCGTGGTCGTTCCCCTCGCGCTCGTCGGCTGCCTGTGCGTGTACGGGCGCTGGCGCTCCGGGCTGTTCGCCTTCGCCGCCGCCGTGGGGGCCAACATCCTGGTCGTCCTGCCCCTCAAGCAGCTCGCCGACCGCCCGCGCCCGCCGCACCCGTGGGTGCTGGTCAACGACGGCTCGTACCCCTCGGGGCAGGTGTTCACGGCCGCGACGCTGGTGGTCGTCACCGGGCTCCTCCTGTTCCCGCCCCGGGTGCGCCGCTGGTGGTGGCCGGCGGCCGCGCTCTACGTCGGCGCCATGATGTGGAGCCGCACCTGGCTGCACGCCCAGTGGCTCAGCGACACCGCGGCCGGCGCGCTGGCCGGCGTCGGGGCGACGCTGCTCCTGTGGCGGGCCTTCCGCCCCCTGCTGCGCGAGGAAGGGGAGCGGCTCGCGGCCGGCCGCCTGTGGTGAACCCCGCCGGCGTCCGCATCGCGGCGACCCGCCCGCGGGCGCGCGCCAACCCCACTCGCATGTCGCTTTCTTGACGACCGTTGAAAGAGCGCAATACATTCGTGTCGCCGACCGGTAGCGGATTCCGGCGAGCGAGGAAGGATGTACCCATGGGCATCACCGAAGGCCCGGAACTCGCCCGCGTCACCCTGCCCGGCGGCGGTCTCCAGGGCGCCGTCGAGGAGGGCCTCTGCGTCTTCCGTGCGGTGCCGTACGCGGAGCCCCCGGTCGGCGCCCTGCGCTGGCGCCCGGCCCGGCCGCACCCCGGCTGGGAGGGCGTCCGGGACGCCACCACCGACGGTCCGAGCGCCCCGCAGATGTACCTGGAGGGCGGGGACCCGGTCCTCGGCGGCCACGGCGAACCG
Organism: Streptomyces sp. NPDC101118; assembly: GCF_044759445.1. Lineage (NCBI taxonomy): Bacteria > Bacillati > Actinomycetota > Actinomycetes > Kitasatosporales > Streptomycetaceae > Streptomyces > Streptomyces sp. NPDC101118. Next base: position 215,339 of record NZ_JBIVZG010000012.1, read on the forward strand.
CCCTTCGACGACGACTGCCTGACGCTGAACGTCTGGACGCCGGCACCCGACGGCGCCGCCCGGCCGGTACTGGTGTGGATCCACGGCGGCGGTTTCGTCTCGGGCTCCGGCTCGCTCCCCGGCTACTCCGGGGCGACCTTCGCCCGCGACGGAGACCTCGTCGTGGTGACCGTCAACTACCGCCTCGGGCCGCTGGGTTACCTCTACACCGGCGAGAAGGACGGCGACGGCGACCCGGCCGGCAACTTCTGGCTCACCGACCAGCTCGCCGCGCTCCGATGGGTCCGGGACAACATCGCGCGCTTCGGCGGCGACCCCGACCGCGTCACCGTCGCCGGGCAGTCCGGCGGTGCGGTGTCGACCGCCGCCCTCGCCGGACACCCGGAGGCCCGGGGCCTGTTCAAGCGGGTGATCCTGCAGAGTCCGCCCTTCGGCCTGCGCCTGCCCGGCCCCGACGCCTGCCTGGAGCGCACCCGGGCGTACCTGGAGACCGCCGGGGCCGACGGCGTCGACCGGCTCCGCGAGCTGTCCTGGCAGACGCTCGTCGCCGCCGGGGGAGGGCTGTACGCGCGCACCGCGCGCTGGGGCTACTGGCCCACGCCGTTCCTCCCGGTGATCGACGGCACCACCCTGGACCGTCACCCGGCCGAGACCCTGCTGTACGGCGCGGCGGCCGACGTCGACGTACTGCTCGGCTGGACCCGGGAGGAGGCCAACTTCGGCTTCGCCCTGGACGGTTCGTACGCCTCCGCCACCAAGGAGCAGGTCGTCGCCCGGCTGGCCGACACCTTCGGCGGGGAGGGTGCCGAGGGGGCGTACGCCGCCTACGAGCGGGCCCGCCCCGGCGCCCGGCCGGCGGACGTGCTCATGGACCTGATCTCGGACGAGCTGTTCCGGGTGCCCTGCCTGGAGCTGGCCGAAGCGCGCGCCGCGCTCGGCCGTCCCGTCTGGGCGTACCAGTTCGACCTGCCCACCCCCGCGTACGAAGGCCGGCTGGGGGCCGCGCACTGCCTCGAACTCCCCTTCGTCTTCGACAACTTCGACGCCTGGTCGCACGCACCCTTCCTGGCCGGCCTCGACCCGCGGGTCGCCGGGGGCCTGGCCCGCACCATGCACCGGGCCTGGATCGCCTTCGTCCGCACCGGCGACCCCAACCACCCGGGCATGCCCACCTGGGAGCGGTACGACCGGCCCGCCCGCGACACCATGCGCTTCGACACCGTCACCGGACCGGTCCAGGACCTGGCGGGCCCCAGCCGCCGGCTCTTCGAGGACCGGGCGGACGCGGAGGGGCGGCGGAACCGGGTCGGCCTCGGGTAGCCCCCGCACCACCTCTCCTCGGGGCGGTCCCGGCCCGCCCGCCGCCCCGACCCGGCCCCGGGTGCCGCCCCTGGCACCCGGGGCGGCCGCGGTTCGGCGCTTGACTCGTGTAACCTGCACACAGGAGAGCAGCCCCGTACAACAGAGAGCGACGAACGCGCCATGGCCAAGGAGAAGGCGGCCCCCGCATCGGTGACCAGTGCGGACGTGGCCCGGCTGGCCGGGGTTTCACGTGCCACCGTCTCGTTCGTGCTCAACGACACGCAGAGCCACCGGGTCAGCGAGAGCACCCGGACCCGCGTGCGTGCCGCGGCCGCCCAGCTGGGCTACGTACCGAACGCCGCCGCCCGGTCCCTGCGCGCGGGGCGCAACAACCTCGTCCTGATGCCCAGCTCCGTCTCGGCCATCGGCCGGCTGGTCAGCGAGTGGGTCGACGGCCTGCTGAGCGAGCTGGAGCGACACGGCTACACCGCCGTCATGCACGCCGGGCGCTTCACCGACCCGGTGGAGGCCGCCCGCGCCTGGGCCGAGCTGCGGCCGGCCGCGGTCCTCGCCCTCGACGGCGACCGGTTCACCGCCCCGGCGGCCGAGGTGCTCGCCCGCGCCGGGGTGCGCGGGATGCTCGCCTTCGCCTCCCGCCCGGTGGCCGGGGTCCACACCATCGCCTTCGACCACGAGGCCATCGGGGCCGTCGCCACGGAGCACCTCGTCGCCCGGGGCCGGACCAGGATCGGCGTGGTCATCCCCCGCGAGCGAGGCCTCGACACCTTCGCCCGCTCCCGGCTGGCCGGCGCGGAGCGGGTGGCCGCACGCCATCCGGTCACGGTGACGCCGGTCGAGCTGTCGTACACGCGGGAGTCCGCCACCGAACTCGCGGGCCGCTGGCGGGAGCTGGGCCTGGACGCCGTCTTCGCGTACAACGACGAGTACGCGGCCCTGCTGATGCACGCCCTGGTCTCCGAGGGCCTCTCCGTGCCGGGGGACGTGGCCGTGGTGGGCTGTGACGACCTCGTGCTGTCGGCCCTGCAGCAGCCGCCCCTCACCAGCGTGGCGCTGGACCTGCCCACCCCCGCCGAGATCGCCGACGCCCTGCACGCGCTGATCACGGAGGGCACGGCCCCCCAGGTCCACGGCATCGCACCGGTCCTGGTCCACCGCCAGTCCTCCTGACAACGTGTAGTCCTGACGCCGGCAGTCCTCCTGCCGGCGGACGGCCGGCCCAGCGCAAGGGGAGGCCCCCGGGAGAACGCGTCTCCCGGGGGCCTCCCGCGGTCACCTCAGCCGAGTACGGCCGGCGACCGCCCGGCCCGTGGCGCCCCCTCGCGCGCCGCGGAGCCGCGTCCTTCCCGGGCGAGCACGGGCATGAAGGCGCGCCACATCAGCAGCGCCGCCCCCGCCCCGGCCGCCGCTCCCGCGACGGTGTCGCTGAGCCAGTGGGCGTGCAGCCAGGTACGGCTCCACATCATGGCCAGCGTGAACAGCGTGCCCGCGCACCACCAGGCCCGGCGGCGGGCCACCGGCACCAGCAGCGCACCGGCGAGCACCACGAGCGCCGCCGCCCCGGCCGCGTGCCCGGAGGGGAAGGAGCCGTGGTCCACCCTCACGAGGGGGTTCTCGGGGCGGGGACGGTCCACCAGGTGCTTGAGCCCTTGGACGACGGGCAGGCCGGCGCCGAGGTGGCCGACGAGCAGGCAGCACGCGGACCAGCGGCGCCCGCGGACCAGCAGCCAGGCCAGCATCCCCAGCGGTACGACGACCCCCAGGGGCCCGCCGAACCAGTCGAGGAACGCGGCCGCCGCGGCGGCGAGGCCCTGGTGCGGGCCGCCCATCAGCTCCAGCCAGCGCTGGTCGAGCCCCTGGAAGGGCGGTCGTGCGACGTCCGCGCGGACGACCAGCGCCAACAGGGCCGCGGCCCCGGTGAGCAGCAGGCCGAGCGGCAGCACGCCCGGGGTGCGGCGCGCGGGAACGGATCTTCCGGTCATGGCGGCTCAGGCACCCAGGTGGCGGGCGAGGAACGCGACGCTGCCGGTGACGATCGGGGTGACGTCCGCGGTGCCGAGGAAGATGTGGTCGGCGCCCTCCACCGGCTGCAGTTCCGACTCTCCGCCGGCCGCCCGCAGTGCGGCGTGCAGCGCCTCGCTCTGGCTGTAGGGGACCAGCCCGTCGTGGGTGCCGTGGACCAGCAGGAACGGCGGCGGGGTGGCGGCCCCGTCCGCGTACGTCACCGGGCTCGCGGCCCCGGCCAGCGCCGGCCGCTCCTCCTCGGTGCCGCCCAGCAGGGCGTCGTAGGGGTCGGGGAACTCGACGCCGGGGGGCATCGGGGGCATGCCGTGCTCGCGGATGGCGGGCAGGTCGGAGACCCCGTACCAGTCGACGACGGCGCGGACCGAGGTGTCGCCCTCGCCCACGCCCTCGGTGCCCTCCAGGCCGTCGGCGCCCGGGCTGTGGGGGCCGGTCAGGCCCGCGAGCGCGGCCAGGTGGCCGCCCGCGGACTCGCCCCAGACGGCGATGCGGTCGGGGTCGATGCCGAAGGCGTCGGCGAACTTGCGGACGTACCGGATCGCGGCCTTGACGTCGTGCAGCTGGGCCGGGAAGGGCGCCTCGAGGCTGTGGCGGTAGTCGATGGAGACCAGCGCGAGACCGGCGGCCAGGACGGTGCCGTGCAGCAGCTCGGCGGGGACGGTCGGCGGCGGGTAGCGCCGGTCGCCCTCCAGCCAGCCGCCGCCGTGGATCCAGACGACGGCCGGCAGCGGCCCCTCGGCGGCGGGCACCAGGACGTCCAGGAGCCGGGGCCGGTACCCGGGCCGGGTGGCGTAGGTGACCCCGTCGAAGCGGCGGACGCCGTCCTCGGTGGTGACGGGCGGCACGGGTGCCTGGAACGGCGGGGGCGGCCAGCTCATGTCGAGCTCGGCCGGGAGCGATTGCGTCATTGCGGCCCTTTCGCGGGGGAGGCGGTACCGGCCGAGATCCGTAACTTTTGTCCGGATTTGCTTGCGCCGGCCGCCGCGCGGTGCTTAACGTGTTACACGTGTAACAACGGACTCTAGCGAGATGGATCCGGCCACGACAAGGTCACTGGCCAACACATCTCCCGGCTCATTACACGAGCAACCCGCCCGGCCGTACTTTCCCCCGGGAGCCCGCCATGCTCACCGCCGCCGCTCACCCCGCCCCCGCCCCCTGTCTCGCCTCGGGCGCCGGCTGCAGTGCGGCCCCCGCCGGCGCTGCGGGGGCCGGGGGTGCCACCCCCGCGCCGGGACCCCGTCTCGCGCGCTGGGCCTCCCGGCCCACCGCCGCCTGTGTCCCGCTGCTGCGGGCCCGGGTGCGCGCCGCGCTCGCCGAGTGGGGCGTCTCCGGCGAGCTCGCCGACACCCTGCTGCTGGCCGTCGCGGAACTGGCCGGCAATGCGGTGCGCCATGCCGCGCCCGCGACCGACCGGCTGCGCGTGACGCTGGCCGTGGGTGCCGGCCGGCTGTGGCTGGAGGTCGAGGACGGCGACCCGACGCCGCCGGCCATCCCCGGACCGCGCACCGCCTCCGCGCCCTGTGCCGACGCCGCCGCCGGGCCCGGCTTCGAGCCGGCCTTCGAGTCCGGCTTCGAGCCGCCTGCCGGCGCCGCCCTCGCGGTCGATCCCGAGGCCGAGGGCGGCCGCGGGCTGCTGATCGTGGGCCTGCTGGTCGCCGAGGCGCGCGGCCGGCTCAGCGTGCGGTCGCACCGGTCCGGCAAGACCGTCCGGGTGTGCGTGCCCACCACCTGAGACCGCAACCTCGTTTTGTCGAGCTTTCTTGACGCTCGACAAATTATCGAGATACTTGCTCCATCCTCCCCGCTGCCCCCTGATCGAGGTGCCGCCCCATGGAGCTCTCCCCGTCCGCCCACGCGGACTCCTTCTGCCGAGACCGGCTTCCCGCCCCCGCCCTCTGGCCCGAACTCCACTTCGAACTGCCGGAGTTGAGCTATCCCGATCGCCTCAACTGTGCCGCCCGCCTGCTCGACGAAGCCGTCGACAGGTGGGGCGCCGACCGCCCCTGCCTGCTGACCCCCGACGACCGCTGGACCTACGGCGACCTGCTGCGGCGCGCCAACCAGGTCGCCCAGGTGCTCACCGAGGACCTCGGCCTGGTGCCCGGCAACCGCGTCCTGCTGCGCGGCCCCAACACCCCCTGGCTGGTGGCCGCCTGGTTCGGTGTCCTCAAGGCAGGCTGCGTGGCCGTCACGACGATGCCGCTGCTGCGCGCCGCCGAACTCACCGAACTCCACGACATCAGCCGCCCCTCGGCCGCCCTCTGCGACCACCGCCACCTGGACGAACTCGAGAGGGCGGCCACCGGCGCCCTCCCGGTCCTCGCCTTCGGCGGCCCGGACGCCGCGGACCTGGCCGCGCGCTGCGCGGCCAAGGACGGCCGGTTCACCACCGTGGCCACCGCCGCGGACGACGTCGCCCTGATCGCCTTCACCTCGGGCACGACCGGGCGGCCCAAGGCCACCCTGCACTTCCACCGCGACGTCCTGGCCACCGCCGACACCTTCTGCCGGCACGTGCTCAAGCCCCTGCCGGACGACGTGTTCGCCGGCTCCCCGCCGCTCGCCTTCACCTTCGGCCTCGGCGGACTCGTCGTCTTCCCGCTCTCGGTCGGTGCTTCGGTGCTGCTGACCGAGCAGGCCACCCCGCTCCAACTGGCCGACTACGTGGCCGAATTCGGGGTCTCCGTGCTGTTCACCGCGCCCACCGCCTACCGGGCGGTGCTGGCCGCCGGAGCGGCGGACCGGCTCGCCGGGCTGCGGCGCTGCGTGTCCGCGGGGGAGGCCCTGCCGGCCTCGGTGTGGGAGGAGTTCCACGCCGCCACCGGACTGCGGATCATCGACGGCATCGGCGCCACCGAGATGCTCCACGTGTTCATCTCCGCCGCCGACGAGGACATCCGGCCCGGCTCCACCGGCCTGCCCGTCCCCGGCTACCGGGCGGTGGTGGTGGACGACGCGGGCGATCCCGTACCCGATGGCGAGCCAGGCCTGCTGGCCGTGACCGGCCCCACCGGCTGCCGCTACCTCGACGACCCGCGCCAGACCTCGTACGTACGCAACGGCTGGAACCTGACCGGCGACACCTACGTCCGGGACTCCGACGGCTACTTCCGGTACGTCGCCCGGGCCGACGACATGATCGTCTCCTCCGGCTACAACATCGCGGGGCCCGAGGTGGAGAAGGCCCTGGCCACCCACCCCGACGTGGCGGAGTGCGCGGTCGTCGGCGCCCCCGACGACACCCGCGGGACGCTCGTCAAGGCGTACGTCGTCCTGCGCCCCGGCGCGGCCCGCGGCGCGCCCGCGGTGAAGGCGCTCCAGGACCACGTGAAGGCGGCCATCGCCCCGTACAAGTACCCGCGCGCGGTCGAGTTCGTCACCGAGCTGCCGCGCACCGGCAACGGCAAGCTTCAGCGGGCCGAACTGCGCAGGAGGGCCGCCGCACGGCCGGCGGGCATCGCCGTGGAGCGCCGTGTCGAGTGGTGCGACACGGACGCGGCCGGCCACTACCACTTCTCCACCGTGGTGCGCTGGGCCGAGGCGGCCGAGGCGGCCCTGCTGCGCGGCCTCGGGCTCGGCCACCTCTTCGGCAGCATCCCGCGCGTGCGCTTCGAGGCCGATTTCAAGGCCCGGCTCTGGTTCGGCGAGAAGGTCAGGACCGAGCTGCGCGTGGAGGCGGTCGGCCGGACCTCGCTGCACTACGCCTTCACCGTCCGCGGCGAGGACGGCGGGACCGCCGCCACCGGCCGCATGGTCGTCGCCCACTCCGCCGCCCGGGCCACCGGCGCGGCGCCGTGGCCCGAGGACGTGCGCGAGGTCCTGCGCACGGCGGGCCCGCAGCCGCCGGAACTCCTCGCGGCCGGACCGGTGTCCGCGCCGGCCCTCGCGCCGGCGCCCGGGCCGCGGGCCCCGCAACCAGCTCCCGAGCCGGCTCCCGGGCCGGCTCCCGCACCAGCTCTCGAACCGGCAGGAGGCGCGCCGTGCGCGTAGCAGTCATCGGAGGCGGCCCCGGCGGGCTGTACTTCGCCGCCCTGGCCAAGCAGCTCTCACCCGCCTGGGAGGTCACCGTCTGGGAGCGCAACGCCCCGGACGACACCTTCGGCTTCGGCGTGGTCTTCTCGGACGAGACCCTCGACGGGATCGCCCAGGCCGACCCCGAGGTGTTCGCCGCCATGTCGGCCGAGTTCGCCCGCTGGACCGACATCGACGTCCACTACCGGGGGGAGGTGCTCACCTCGGGCGGCCACGGCTTCGCCGCCATCGGCCGCAAACGCCTGCTGCAGCTGCTCCAGGCCCGCTGCGCAGCCCTCGGCGTCGACGTCCGGTACCGCACGCAGGCTCCGCCGGCCGCCGAACTGGCCGCCTCCCACGACCTGGTGGTGGCCGCGGACGGGGTCCGCTCGGCCACCCGGGCCGCGTTCGGCGACAGCTTCGGGACCGACCTCGACGAGCGGCACTGCCGCTACATGTGGCTCGCGACGGACAAGGTGCTGGAGGCCTTCACCTTCATCGTCTCGGAGCACGATTTTGGCACGCTGCAGGTGCACGCGTACCCCTTCGACGCCACCCGCTCCACCTTCATCGTCGAGATCGGCGAGGAGGCCTGGCGGAAGGCCGGCTTCGAGGAGCTCGCGGCCCGCCACGAGGAGGCCGTGGCCGGCGGCCTGCCGCCCGGCGCCGGCGACGGGGCGAGCATCCGGCGCTGTGAGGAACTCCTCGCCGCGCACCTCGGCGGCCACCGGCTGATCCCCAACAACTCCCGCTGGATCCGCTTCACCACCGTCCGCAACAGCGGCTGGCGGCACGGGAACACGGTGCTGCTCGGGGACGCGGCCCACACCGCCCACTTCTCCATCGGCTCCGGCACCAAGCTCGCGATGGAGGACGCCCTCGCGCTGGCCGCCTGCCTGCACGAGCACCCGGACGTGCCGGCGGCGCTGGCGGCGTACGAGGCCGAGCGCCGGCCGGTGGTGGAGTCCACCCAGCGCGCGGCGCAGGCCAGCCTCGAATGGTTCGAGAACGCCGGCCGCTACACCGGCCAGGAGCCCCACCAGTTCGCGTTCAACCTGCTGACCCGCAGCCGCCGGGTGACCTACGACAACCTGCGGGTGAGGGACGCCCGGTTCACGGACGCGGTCGCGGCCCGGCACGGGACGGACCCGGGCGCGCTGCCGACCGCGGCCGCAACCGTGACGACGGCCTCGGCGACACCGGCAGCCGCCCCCGCCGGAACCCCCGCCCCGCCCATGTTCCGCCCCTTCCGCCTCGGCGGGCTGCGGCTGCGGAACCGGGTCGTCGTGCCGCCCATCGCGCTGTACACCGCCCAGGACGGCCTCCCCGGCGACTTCGACCTGGTGCACCTCGGCACCCAGGCGCTGGGCGGCTCCGGCCTGGTCTTCGCCGGGATGACCGCGGTCAGCGCCGAGGGCCGGGCCACCACCGCCTGCCCCGGCCTCTACACCGACGCGCAGGAGGCCGCCTGGCGGCGGATCACCGACTTCGCGCACGGCCGGTCCGGTGCCTGCCTCGGCATCCAGCTCACCCACGCCGGACGCCGGGCCGCCACCCACCCGCCCCGCCCGGACGGCACCGCGCCGCCGCTCACCGGCGCGGCCGGCCGGCCGCTGGTCGCCGCCTCGCCGCTGGCCTGGGACGAGCGGAGCGCCGTACCCCGCGAGGCCACCCGCGCGGACCTGGACCTGATCGCCCGGGACTTCGTCCGGTCCGCAGAGCGGGCCGACCGGGCCGGGTTCGACGTCCTGGAACTCCAGTACGGGCACGGCCACCTGATGTCCGGGTTCCTCTCCCCGCTCACCAACCGGCGCACCGACGCGTACGGCGGCGACCTGACGGGCCGGCTGCGCTTCCCCCTGGAGGTGCTGGCCCGCGTCAGGGCCGTCTGGCCCGCCGGAAAGGCCCTGGTGGTACGGATCTCCGCCACCGACTGGGCCGAGGGGGGCACCAGCGAGGCCGAGGCGGTCGAGATCGCCCGCGCCCTCGCCGGGGCGGGCGCCGACGCGCTCGACGTCTCCACCGGCGAGGTCGTCGCCCACCAGCGGCCGCGGTTCGGGCGCAGCTACCAAACCCCGTACGCCGACCTCATCCGCAACGCCACCGGCGTCCCCGTCATCGCGGTCGGTGCGATCTCCACGTACGACGACGTGAACTCGATCCTGCTGGCCGGCCGCGCGGACCTGTGCGCCGTGGGCCGCGCCCAGCTGCACGACCCGCTGTGGACGCTGCACGCCGCCGCGGCACAGGGCTACCACGGCCCGGCGGCACCCTGGGCGCCGGCCTGGCGGGCCGGCAGCGGCCGGCCGCCCGGCGCCCGTACCGACCGAGTCCCCCCGCGCCTGGAACTGCTGCGCGCGCCCGCCGCGCCCGTGCACCGGCGCTGGCAGCCCCGGCCCGCCGCCGCGGCGTCCCGCTGAACCCCGGAGGCAACCCGTGCACACCCCCTACACGGCCGACGGACGGCTGCCCCGCTTCACCGCGGCGGCCGTCCAGGCCTCACCCGTGTACCTCGACCCGGCGGCCACCGTCGACAAGGCCGTGGCCCTGATCGCCGAGGCGGCCGCGCACGGCGCGAGCCTGGTCGTCTTCCCCGAGGTGTTCGTCCCCGGCTACCCGTACTGGAACTGGACCATGAACCCCGTCCAGGGCTCCCCGTGGTTCGAGCGTCTCCACCGCGCCTCGGTGGACGTGCCGGGACCGCACGTCGACGCCCTCCGCGCGGCGGCCCGCCAGCACGGCGTGGTCCTCGTGATCGGGGTCAACGAGCGCGTCCCGCACAGCCTGGGCGTCCTCCACAACACCCTGCTCACCATCGGCCCCGACGGCGCCCTCCTGGGCGTGCACCGCAAACTGGTGCCCACCTGGGCCGAGAAGCTCACCTGGACCGGCGGCGACGGCAGCTCCCTGCGCGTGCACCACACACCCGTGGGCCCGCTCGGCGCCCTCGCCTGCGGCGAGAACACCAACACCCTGGCCCGCTTCACCCTGCTGGCCCAGGGCGAACTCGTCCACGCCTCCTGCTACATCGCGCTGCCCGTGGCCCCGGCCGACTACGACATGGCGGAGGCCATCGCGGTGCGCACCGCGGCCCACAGCTTCGAGGGCAAGGTGTTCTCCGTCGTGGCCTGCTCCACCGTCTCCCCGGAGATCGTGGACGCCGTCGCCGGCGACGACGCGCGCGTCCGCGAGCTCTTCGCCCGGCCCCGCAGCGCCCTGTCGGGGATCTTCGGCCCGGACGGCCGCCCGGTCACCGAACCGCTGGTGGACGACGAGGGCATCGTCTACGCCGAGATCGACCTGGCCCGCTGCGTCGGGCCCAAGCAGATGCACGACATCACCGGGCACTACAACCGCTTCGACGTGTTCCGGCTCCAGGTCGACAACCGCCCCCGCACCCCCGTCGCCTTCACCGCGCCCGAAGCCCTCTTCGGCGCGCCCGAACCACCCCCCTTCCCGCTGCCCGCGCAGCGCCCCGTACCCCCGGCCGGCCACCAGGCCGCCGCCACCGAGGAGGACGCATGACCCCCGAGCAGGACGACACCCGGCTGGGCCGCGCCCGCGTCACCGACACCCCCGAACTCACCGCGTACTACGGCGAGCTGGCCGCCCTGGAGGCCGGCGCGCTCTGGACCGTGGCCAACGACATCGAGCCCTGGTACCCGCAGCCCCGGTCCGTGCCCGTCCTGTGGCGCTACGAGGAGCTGCGCCCCCTGGTCCGCAAGGCCCTGGACCTGGTGAAGGCCGACGACGCCGGCCGCCGCGTGGTGATGCTCGTCAACCCGGGCCGCCGGGACGTCAGCGCCGCCGCCGGACTCCTGTACACCGGCCTCCAGATCATGGGCCCGGGCGAGGCCATGACCGCGCACCGGCACCAGGCCGCCGCCCTGCGCTTCGTCCACGAGGGCACCGGCGCGTGGACCGTCGTCGACGGCCAGAAGCTCAAGGTCGGCCCGCGGGACTTCGCCATCACCCCGAACGGCACCTGGCACGAGCACGGCAACGACGCCGGGGACGGCCCCGTCATCTGGCAGGACGGGCTGGACATCCCCCTGGTCAACGCCCTGGACGCGGGCTTCTACGAGGTCCACCCGGACCTGTACCAGACGCCCGGGAAGGTCATCAACTCCTCCGTCCTCAGCTACGCGGCGAACCTGCTGCCGTACGGCTCCGAGAAGTGGACCCGGCCCTACTCGCCCCTGCTGGCCTACCCCTGGGAGCCCACGTACGAGGCCCTGCTCAACCTGGCGAAGGCCGGCGAGGGCTCCCCGTACGACGGGGTGATCGCGCAATACACCAACCCCGTCACCGGCGGCCCCGTCATGCCGACCATGGGCGCCCACCTGCAGCTGCTGCGCCCCGGGCAGGCCACGAAGGCGCACCGCCACACCGGCTCGGTGATCTACACGGCGGCCAAGGGCCACGGCGTCTCGGTCATCGCCGGGCGGCGCTTCACCTGGCGGCAGGGCGACATCTTCTGCGTGCCGTCGTGGGCCTGGCACGAGCACCACAACCTCGACGCGTCCGAGGACGCCTGCCTGTTCTCGTTCAACGACTTCCCGGTGATGCGCTCCCTCGGCTTCCACCGCGAGGAGGCCTACCCCGACAACGACGGCCACCAGCCGGCGTCCTGACACCCCCCGTCCCGCACACCGCAGAGGAACCGCCATGCGACTGGTGACCTTCACGCCCATCGGCACCCCGACGACCACGACCACGACCACGACCACCGCCGCCGCCCCCGGCGGCACCACCGGCACCGCCCGGCTCGGCGCCCAGGACGGGGACCGCGTCCTCGACCTCGCCCTCCTGGCCGCCCGCGCGGGCACGGCCCTCCCCGGCGACCTGCTCTCCCTGATCCAGGCCGGCCCGGCCGCCCTGGCCGCCGCCCGCGAGCTCGCCGCGACGGCCGCCCCGGACGGGAGCCCCGCCGAGGGGATCCACCGCCTCGACACCGTCCGCCTCGGCGCCCCGCTGCGCCCCGGCAAGATCATCGGCGTGGGGCTCAACTACGTCGAGCACGTCGCGGAGTCCAGCCGCAGCCTGGACACCGACGAGGACCTCCCGCCCCGGCCGGTGCTCTTCGGCAAGCCCGCCACGGCCGTCACCGGCCCCGGCGCGCCGATCCTGCACAACGGCGACCTGACCTCGCAGCTCGACTGGGAGTGCGAACTGGCCGTGGTGATCGGCCGGACCGCCTTCCGGGTCCGCGCGGAGGACGCGTACGCCCACGTCTTCGGCTACAGCATCGTCAACGACATCAGCGCCCGCGACCAGCGCCGCTCCGGCCAGTGGTTCTTCTCCAAGGGCCAGGACTCGTACGCACCCTTCGGGCCCGCCGTGGTCACCGCGGACGAGATCCCCGACCCGATGGACCTGGACCTGTCGCTGCGGGTCAACGGCGTGACCAAGCAGAAGTCCAACACCCGGCACATGCTCTTCGCCATCGCCGAACTGATCGCCGACATCAGCTCCGGCATGACCCTGGAGCCGGGCGACGTGATCGCCACCGGTTCCCCCTCCGGAGTGGGCGCCGGGATGGTCCCGCCGGAGTTCCTCCGCCCCGGCGACACCGTCGAGGCCACCGTCGAGCGCATCGGCACCCTGGTCAACCCCGTCGTCGACGCCCGCTGAGCCCCGTACCCCAGGAGCACCCCGTGTCCCACCACCCCGCCGGCACCCCCGGCCTCCCCGCCGCCGGCAGCCGCGGCCCCGCCGGCCGCACCTACCGCATCGGCCAGATCGTCCCCAGCTCCAACGTCACGATGGAGACGGAGGTCCCCGCGATCCTGCGGGCCCGGGAGGCCGTCGCCCCCGAGCGCTTCACCTTCCACTCCAGCCGGATGCGGATGACCCATGTGACCCCCGAGCAGCTCAGGGCCATGGACGCCGACTCCGACCGGTGCGCCGCCGAGCTGTCCGACGCCCGGGTCGACGTACTCGGGTACGCCTGCCTGGTCGCCATCATGAGCATGGGCCCCGGATACCACCGCACCGCCGAGGAGCGCCTGCACGCCCGCACCGTCGAGAACGGCGCCCCGGCACCGGTCGTCACCAGCGCCGGCGCCCTGCTGCACGGTCTGGACACCCTGGGCGCCAAACGGATCGCGCTGATCGCCCCGTACATGAAGCCGCTGACCCGCACCGTCGTGGACTACCTGACCCGCGAGGGCGTCGAGGTGCTCGACCACACCGCGCTGGAGATCCCCGACAACCTGGCCGTCGCCGCGCACGACCCGGCACGGCTGCCCGGGCTCGCCCGCGCCCTCGACACCTCCGAGGCGGACGCCGTCGTGCTCTCCGCCTGCGTGCAGATGCCCTCGCTCGGCGCGATCGAGGAGACGGAACAGCTGCTCGGCAAGCCGGTGGTCTCGGCGGCGGTGTGCACGGCCCACCAGCTGCTGCGCGCACTGGACCTGCCGGCCGTGGCACCGGGCGCCGGACACCTGCTGTCCGGCGCGTACGCCGACGGCGGGCCGGCCGTGGCCGGGTAGCCCGGCGGGGGCCCGGGGAGGGCTGGGTATGATCGCGGCCGCGACAACGGAAGGCGATCATGTCGGACAGCCCCCCCAGGCCCAGCTCGTTGATCAGCACGGTGTACGGCGCGTTCCTGCGCCGCCTCGGGGGCTGGATCTCCATCGCGGACCTGATCACCCTGATGGCGGAGCTGGACGTCGACGGCCCCGCGGTGCGCTCGGCGACCTCGCGGCTCAAGAAGAAGGGCGTCCTGGAACCCGAGCGCCGCGGCGCCTCCGGATACACCCTCAGCCCGGCGGTCCTGCCGGTCTTCGACGAGGGCGACCGGCGGATCTTCGGCAGCCTGGAGCCGGCGGACCTCGCCGACGGCTGGGCCATGGCCGTCTTCTCCGTGCCGGAGTCGGAACGCGCCCACCGGCACCAGCTCCGCACCCGGCTCACCTGGCTCGGCTTCGGGAACATCGCACCGGGCGTCTGGCTGGCCCCGGGCCGCCTGCTCGACGACGCGCGGACCATGCTGGAACGCCTCGGGCTCAGCTCGTACGTCCACCTCTTCTCGGCGGAGTACGCGGCGTTCAGCGAACTGTCCGGCACGGTCGGCTCGTGGTGGGACTTCCCGGCCATCCAGCAGCAGTACGCCGACTTCACGGAGGCGTACGGTCCGGTCGCCGAGCGGCTCGCGGCCCGGGCCCCCACGGACGCGCAGGCGTTCCGGCACTACGTGCCGATGCTCACCCAGTGGCGCCGCCTGCCCTACCTCGACCCGGGCCTCCCGCCCGAACTCCTCCCGGCCGACTGGAACGCCGTACCGGCCCGCCGCCTCTTCCACCAGCTCCACACCACCCTGGCCACCCCCAGCCTGACCCACGTCCGCCACGTCACGGGCCTCACTGCCACCTCCTGATCCGCGGATGGCAGGATGGCGGTGCGGATGCCGGTCGTCGGGGGGATGGGGAAACACATGCGTCAGCGGCTCAACCTGGTCCTCCTGGGGGTGCGCGACGTCGCCGCTTCCGTCGCGTTCTACGAGGGGCTGGGCTGGCGGAGGTCCAAGGCGGGCTCGGAAGGGTTCGCGCTGTTCGAACTGGGCGGGGTCGCTGTCGCGTTCCAGTCCCGGACGGCCTTCGCGGCCGACGCCGGTCTGCCGGACCCGGGGCCGGGCGGCTTCGCCGGCTTCGCCCTGGCGTACGTGGCCCGCAGCGCCGACGAGGTGTACGAGGTCATGGCCAGGGCCGCCGAGCTGGGCGCCACGGTGACCCGCCCGGCCGGCCCGAACGCCTGGGGACACAGCGGCTACTTCACCGACTCCGACGGCCACCTTTTCGAGGTGCTGTACGAGGACGGCTGGATCTTCGACGAACACGACGACCTGGTCCTCTGACCGCCCGCCGACGGACCGCCCGAGGTCCGGCAATCGAGTGGGGCGAGGCGTGTCACGCCGGGCGCTCCGAGGCCTCCGCACGCCCATGCGCTTGCGTAGGGGAGACCGCGGTTTCCCGACCTGGAGGGTGTCACATGGGCGTCGACGCGGATCTCGACAGGACGGACCCGCTCCGCACCGCTGCCGTCGCCCGGCGGGTGAACGCCCTGTTCAGAGCCATGTCCACGGACTTCCTGCTGCGCGAGCAGTTCGTCACCGACCCGGCCCAGATCCTGGCCGAGTACGTCGACGGCGGCCGGCTCCCGGCGCCGCGGGCATCGGCACTGAACCAGCTCGTCTACGCGGTCGCGGCCAGCCCGGAGGTCCTGCGGTGGCTGCGGGACTACGCGCTGGCCCACCGTGAGACCCCCGTCCCCCACACGCGGTTCCTGACCGACTTCGGCCGTGCCGTGACCGAGCGGCAGGCGGTCCAGGTCGTCCTCGCCCTCCTCCGGCTCTCCCTGGAAGGCGAGGGCCTGGGCGTCGCCGACGGGTCGCTGGTCCAGATCGTCAACGAGTCCGGCCTCTTCGAGGACGAGCCCCTCTCGGGTACGGAGATGAGCACGGGCACCCAGTTCGGTACGGAGCAGAGCGGTACGCACATGAGCACGGGCGGCGCGCTCGTCTCGGGTACGGAGATGAGCACGGGCACCCAGTTCGGCACCGAGGTGAGCGGCACCCAGGTGAGCACCGGCCCCCGGCTCTTCTCCGGCCAGGTCGTTCCCGTCGTCGACGCGCTCACGGAGTACGCGGGCCGGCTGCGCGACCGCGGCCTGCTGGACAGCGTCCGGAGCCGCTAGATGGAGTCCCCGCCCGCCGGTCCCGGTGACGCGTCCGCCCACCACGGCCTCGGCCGCGCGTGCCAGGAGCTGGGCGACCCCGAGGCGGCGGTCGCGCACCACCGGGAAGCGCTGCGCCTGGACCCCGGGCTGCGGGCCGCCCGCCAGGACCTCACCGCATGCCTCCTGCACCTCGGCCGGACCGAGGAATGCGTCGACCTCTGGCACACCTGCGACCCGCTCGACCCCGCCGACCTCGACTGGCTGGACCGCCAGTCCTGGCTCGCGCTGCTCGACCACGACCTGCCCGTCGCCGGCGAGTACGCGCGGATCCACGCCGCGGTCCGCCTCGGCAGCGCGTGGTACCCGCGCACCTCACCGCCGCCCCGGACCGCCGCCGGCCGGGACAGCCGCCTCACGATCGCCAAACTGCACCACGACATCCAGCAGTTCCGGTACCTGCAGCGGCGTGCCGTCCTCGGCGAGGAGTTCACCGGCGTCATCTCCGCGTACCGGGAGACGATCTCCCGGCTCGAAGCGGCGGGGGAGTACGGCCCGGCACCGATGGACGCCCTCACGCGCCGCGCCATCGGCCACGTCTACGGCCGCATCGTCCACGTACGCGACACCCCGCGCCTGCCCCGGGCCCTGTCGGACGCCTGGGACCCCGCCGAGGTGCAGGACCATTACCTGGACCGGCAGCCCGGTGTGGTCGTCATCGACGACTTCCTGTCCGCCGACGCGCTCGCGAGCCTCCGGGACTTCTGCCTGGAGTCCACCGTCTGGCACGGCAACCGGTACGCCCACGGCCGCCTCGGCGCCTTCTTCCGCGACGGCTTCACCTGCCCGCTCCTGCTCCAGATCGCCGAAGAGGTCCGGGACGCCCTGCCCCGGGTGATCGGCAGGCGCCACCCCCTGCGGCAGCTCTGGGCGTTCAAGAACGAGAACGACTTCCCGGCCGACTCCAACACCCACGCGGACTTCGCCGCCGTCAACCTCAACTTCTGGATCACTCCCACCGACGCCAACCTCGACACCGGCAGCGGTGGCCTCGTCGTCTACGGGGTCGACGCCCCGCGGGACTGGGACTTCGCCACGTACAACGGCCGCCGGGAGGTGATCGAGCCCTACCTGCGGCAGCAGCACGCCGAGCCGTTCAGGATCCCGTACCGCGAGAACCGGGCGATCCTCTTCGACTCCGACCTCTTCCACGGCACGGACGGCCTGCACTTCCGCCCCGGGTTCACGAACCGCCGCGTCAACATCACGATGCTCTACGGCGAGCGGGCCGACGACGACGGCCACGGACGCCACGCACCCACCACCGCCGGCGCGGGCGACGGCCGGCTGTCCGGCGCGTGGCGCTCACCCGCCCTCACCCGCCACCGGGGCGGCCGGGCGTGACCTCCCAGTACGGGCAGGACCGGTTCGTCGTGGACCGCCTCGGGGGCATGCGCAACGGGTACTTCCTCGACTCCGGGGCGTCGGACGGCCTGCGGGCGAGCAACACCCGTCTCCTGGAGACGTCCTACGGCTGGACCGGCATCTGCGTCGAACCGAACGCGGACCTGTACGCGCGGCTCGTGCGGAACCGCCGGTGCACCTGCCTCGACTGCTGCCTGTACGACCGGGAGGGCAGCGTCGAGTTCCTGGAGGCCGGCACGGTCGGCGGCATCCTCGCGGAGTACGACCCGTCCCTCCTCCGCCTCGCCAGGCAGGGGCTCCGGGTCGCGGACGGCGACGACCCTCCCACGGTCCCCAAGACCGCGCGCACCATCCGCTCGGTCCTCGACCAGTGCCGGGCACCCGCCGTGATCGACTACTGGAGCCTCGACACCGAAGGGTCCGAACTGGCCCTCCTGCGGAGCTTCCCCTTCGACGCCTACTCCTTCCGCGTCCTGACCGTCGAACACAACTGGCTGCCCGTCCGGACCGAGATCAGGGCCTTCCTGGAAGCCCGCGGCTACGTCTGGGCCCAGGAGGCCGGCTGCGACGACTGCTACGTACGCGCCGACATCCCCCGGGACACCCCGCCCTGGCGCAGCCACGCCCGGCGCCGTCGCACCGCCGGCTGAGTGCGCCGGCGGTGAGGACGGTGAGGGCCGCGGGGGCCGGCCCGGCCGGCCCCCGCGGGGTGTCTCACCTGGACTGCGTGGAGACGCTCACGCCGCTGAAGTCCTGCGCGGCGGCGAGACTGAAGTAGACCCAGCCGGACGGCGGGTTGTCGATCGTCAGCGTCTCGCCGTTGCCGGGGTTGACGGACTTCGCCTGGTGGCTGCCGGTCGTCGCCCAGCTGCCGCCGCCCCAGTACAGGTCGGCGTTTCCGGTGCCTCCGCTGCTGGTGATGGTCAGCTGCCTGACGCCGGCCGGCAGGTACACGAAGTGGTAGCTGTAGTTGCCGGCGGAGGCCGAGAGGCCGTCCCGGCGGCAGTTCTCGCTGAACTGGCGGGTGTCGGCGAAGGTGCAGGGCGGCGCGGACGGCGCCTGCGCATCCGGCAGCGGGCCGCAGTCGTCCGTCGCACAGGCGGTCGTCAGCCACGTGGCGAAGCCGGCGTCGTAGCGGGTGCCGATGGTCTGCTTCAGGAAGGTGCGGGCACCGTTCCAGTCGCCGGCCCGGTACTTGTCGAGCACTGTCTCCACGTCGGCGCGGTGGGCTTGGAGCATGTAGCGGACGGCGAGGAAGCCCCAGCGGTAGACCCGGTTCGAGTTCACCTGGGGGTCTTCCTCCTGGCCGTAGACGGTGTCGAACAGCTCGCTGAGCCGGTACGTCCCGCGGCCCGCCTCGGCGATCGCGTCCGTGTTCCGCTCGCCCCGGTAGCCGAACGAGATGTTCTCGGCGATGCCCTCGACCCACCAGATGGTCGGCGTGGTGATGCCGGCCTCGAAGTCGCCGGCCATGTTGTAGCGGCCGTCGAGGTAGTGCGTGTACTCGTGGTTCAGGTTCCAGATCTGGAAGTCCGGGCGCAGCCAGTGGGCCTCGTGGGCGATGAAGCGGGCCTGGTTGCCGGGGACGGCCGGGTTGCCCTCCTCGTACATCCCGCCGTTGTCGACATCGATGTCATAGATCGCCCAGGCGTACAGCGCGTACTGGGTGTAGTCGTCGAAGACGACGACCTCCAGGTTGGTGTTCACGTCACCGGGGAGCGGGCCGTCGTCGCCGATGACCCGGTGGAAGTACGCGTCCTGGCCGACCAGGCTGGTGCAGGTGCCCGCCAGCTGGCCGGGGGACATGTCCTGGGCCCGGATCCGCAGGTCCGTGTTGCAGGTGTGCTGGATCGGCAGGACCGCCGGGAGCACGCGGGTGCCCAGGTCGCAGATGGCGTACGCCGCGCAGTTGCCGCGGTCGAACCGGCGCGTGTACCAGCCCAGGTTCATGGTGATCGGCGCGGTGGGGCCGACGTTCGGGTAGCGGTTGATCAGGTCCTTGAGCAGCGGCCGGACCCGGTCCCTGAGCTCGGGGACGTCGAGGGCGTGACCGAGGTGGCGGCCGACGTTGCTGACGACGTCCAGGCGGTTCAGCTGCGCGCCGTTGCGCGTGATGAAGCCGGCCCAGGTGTCGAGGATGGCGGGATCGGCCTTGAGGGCGGCGCGCCAGCCGCGGCCGTCGTCCTTCGCCTTGAAGCCGTTCTCGACGACCCACTCGACGTGCTGCATGGCGAGGTTCATCTGGGCCGGCCAGGTGCCGCCGTAACTGCCGAGCATCCACTTGACGACGCCGGCGTAGCGGCCGGCCGTGTGGGTGCTGTCGATCAGCGTGACGACCTCGTTGAGGATCTCGCCGTTGGCGTCCGTGACGTCCTTGCTGCGCGGGGCGGCGAAGAAGGCGTCCAGGGCGCCGCGGGCGGAGCCGTCCAGCGCCGTGCCGTAGTCGCCGACGACGTCCGCGTGGTTGTCCTGGACGTAGTAGCCGGCGCGCAGGAACAGCACCAGCTGCCCGATGGCGCCGCTGTTGTTGCCCGGGTACGTGGCCGAGGCGTCGCGCAGCGCGTCGGCGACGGTCACCATCTGGGCCTCGCGGAAGGCCTTCCGGGCGTTGTCGCCGGTGAGGCCGAACAGCGGGTACGTACAGGTGATCCGGGGGAGGGCCTTGAGCTGCTGGACCAGTGCGGCACCGGTGGCGTTGATGACGCCGGAGAGGTCACCGCACTCGTCCGCGGCCACGGCCGAGGACGCCTTGCCCGTCTTGTCGGCCTTGTTCGGCTTGCCGGTCGTGGCGGGCTTGAGGGCCGGCGCGGGCGCGGGGGAGGACTCCTCGGTGCTGTCCATCGCGGAGATCCGGAAGCGGCCGTTGCTCGACGCGTGCGGCGACTTGGGGACCGGGATCGACCGCGGGGCCGAGGCCGTGGCGCCGGCGGGCTTCGTCCCGGCCGGGCCCGTGGCGCCGGCGGGAGCGGCGTGGCCCTGCGGTGCGAACAGGCCGAGGGTGAGGAAAACGGCTGCGCCGAGCGCGGGAAGTCTGCGCGCTCGAGCCCTCGATATGCGGAAGGGGTGCATCTGTGGGGGCCTCCGGGGCCGGGTGTGGCCACGTGCTGGGAACACGGGCGACTGACATGTGACATGTAAAATTTCACATGTCGCATCGTGTCGGAAGGGTTCCGGCCGGATTGCTGTCGGCCGAAATTGAAACGTTGTCAACTTCCGGCCCGTCCGCGGGGCCTGCGTGCGCCCGACGGCAAACGGGTGGCGCGGGGCGAGGCCGCCCCGCGCCACCCGAGGGGAGCGCACCGTCCGGTCAGCCCTTGTCGGGCCGGTCCGTCACGCGGAGGGTGTTGACCAGTGGCTTGCCGAAGCCGCTGTGGGTGACGAAGCGGATGTTCAGCACGCCGTCGGTGACCGTCACCGTGTAACTCCGGCTGACGGCCACGTACGAGCCCGCCTCCAGCGCGATGTCCAGGGAGGGCAGCACCTGCACGCCCTCCGCCAGGACGTCGAAGACGCGCTTGTCCGGCCTGGTGGACGAGAGCTCCGCGAAGCCCAGCTCCACCGTGTAGGTCCCGTTCGGGACGCCGTCGAAGCGGTACTCGTACATGCCCTCACGGGCGTTGCGGAACAGCCGCTGGTCGTCCGTGCCCGCGATCGTGCGGCCGGTGGACCGGACCGAGGAGCTGCCCTGGTAACCGAAGGAACCGGCCTGGTACTTGCGGTCCGGGGACCAGCCGTCCCCGAGCGCGTCGGTGCCCGGGTAGTCGGAGCCGGCGTCCAGGGCGACCTGGTAGCGCGGGACCACGACCTTGACCGGGACGCTGAGCACCGGCGAGCGGCCGCTGGCGGAGGCGATCTTCAGATCGGCCGTCAGGACCGTCCCCGGTGCCAGGCCCGCGGTGTCGAAGGTGAGGGCGAGCGGGGCCTTGCCGCCGGTGGGCAGGTTCCCGGTCGCCGGCGTGGCCGTCAGCCAGGCCGCGTCCTCGGTCACCGTGAAGTCGGTGCCCAGCCCGGGGTTGGTGAGGTCGAGGGTGCGGGTCCGCCTCTGGTCCGGCGGCAGCACCACCTCCACCGCCGGCCTGGCGGCCGTGACCTTGCCCGTACGCAGGGACCGCGTCACCGCCGACACGTCGGCCGGCGCGATGTCCACGGTCGCCGCGGCGGACTCGTACGCCGGGGCGGAGAAGGCCACCGCCTGCGAGCCGGACGGGCTCTGGACGACGTAGCCGCCGTCCGCGGCCGTGACCGCGGACACCGCCGTGTCGCCGGTGCCGACGGTCACCGTGGCGCCCGCGACGCCCTTGCCGTCGTTCGCGTCGAGGACGCGTCCGGCGACCACACCGCTCTTGGTGGTCCGGAAGGCGATGGACAGGCCGTCCGAGATGACCGCGGTGTTGTACGAGTACTTGAAGGCGTCCGTGCCGGTCGCGTTCTCCACGCCCACGGTGGCCGTCGAGCCGCCCTTGATGCCGGTGCCGCCCGTGCCCTTGTAGGAGTACGTGACGGTGCCGTTCTCGCCGATCGCCGCCGAGAAGGAGAACTTGTCGTTCTGCGTGGACCAGTGCGCGACCTCGCGCCACTCGATCACGAAGCTGCGGTGCGGCGCGCTGCCGGTCACCGCCGTGAAGACGCCAGAACCGGTGCCGGCCGCGCCGACGACGAGGTCGTCCCAGAACGGGTACAGGGCCGCGTTCGGGGTGCCCGCGCTCGGGATGTCCCCGTTGATGTCACCGGTGTTGTTGCCGCCGAAGCTGACCGTGCCGTTCGTGCCGATCCACGCCTGCGCGTACGTCTTCCCGTACAGCGGCAGCGGGAAGGGCAGGTCGACGCGCTCGGTGGTGTTGTCGCCGGTCAGCGCGAGCTGCCGCTCACCGGGCTGGTACGGGCGGTCGCCCGCGGTGGCGCAGGCGTAGCCGTAGCCGTCGGTGCGCGCGGGCAGGACGACCGCGACGGTGGCGTCGCCGGCGACGGTCGCCCGGGCCGTGCCGCCGGTGAGGCAGCGCGAGGAGTGGGCGGCCTTCACGTCGTACGTGCCGTACGGCAGCGTGACCTCGAAGCGGCCCTGCGCGTCGGCCGTCGCGGTCACGGGGGTGTCCGCGATGGTGACGGTGGCGCCCGCAGCGGGTCCGGCAGCCGAGGAGACGGTGCCGGTCAGCTTGCCGGTGGCGGCCTGGGCCAGCGAGAAGTCGCTCGTGGCGGTGGCGTTCTCGGTGACGGTGGCGGTCGCGGCCTGCTGCCCGTAGCCGAACTTGGCCGCGGTCAGGGCGTACTCGCCCACCGACAGGGAGCGGAAGCTGTACGTGCCGTCGGCCGCCGTGGTCGTCGTACGGTCGATCGGGCCGTCGGCAGTGATCTTGGTTCCGGCGACCGGATCGCCGGAGCCGGAGCGCACGGTGCCGCCGAGGGCGCCGGTCGCGCCCCGGGGAGCGGCCGTCACCGCGGCGAGTGCGTCGAGCTTGCCCTCGCCGAAGACGTTGTTGTCGGCGGCGTTGCCACCGCACTGGCCGTTGTCGGTGTCCAGGGCGGTGCCGTCGAGCAGCGCCTCCGTCTGCGCGACGTCGCCCTCCAGGGCCGGGGCGGCGGACCAGAGCAGCGCCACGGTCGCCGCGGTGTGCGGCGATGCCATGGAGGTGCCGGAGAAGGACGCGTACTCACCGCCGGGGACGGACGACCGCACGTTGACGCCGGGGGCCGCGATGTTCGGCTTGACGATGCCGCCGGGGCCGGCTCCGCGCGAGGAGAAGGAGGCGATGGTGCCGTTGATGTCGAAGGCGCCGGAGCTGTAGGAGCGCGCGTAGTCGCCGGGCGAGCCGCTGGTCGCGCAGCCCGGGCCGGAGTTGCCGTTCGAGAAGGCCGGGAAGATGCCCGCCGCGCGCCAGGCGTCGACGATCTGCTGGTACCAGTCGTCGTGCACCGCGCTGCCCCAGGAGTTGTTCACCACGTGCGGGGCGAGGTCGGGGCGGGGGTTGCGGCCGTTCAGGTCGGTCGGGGCGACGATCCACTGGCCGGAGGCGAGCAGCGAGGCCTCGGAGCAGGTGCTGCTCTCGCATCCCTTCGCCGCGATCCACTTGGCGCCGGGGGCGACGCCGGTCTTGTTGGCGCCCCCGTCGTCGCCGACCATCGTGCCCATCGTGTGGGTGCCGTGGTCGTTGTTGTCGCAGGGCGCGGCGGTGGTGCAGACGCCCGCGGGATCGAACCAGTTGTGGTTGTGGTCGTACGACCCGTCCGCGTTCCTGCCCCGGTACTGGCCGTTCACGGCGGGGTGCGTGTAGTCGACGCCGCTGTCGATGTTGGCGACGACGATGCCCTCGCCGCGCACGCCGAGCTGCTCCCACACCTGCGGGGCCTTGATGCGGTCGACGTTCCACTCGACGGCGTCGGTGGCCTTCTCCCGGTGTCCCTCGGCGGGCTTGGGGAGGGTGACGGCGTCGTCGGTTGCGATCCGGGAGACCTCGGGGCGCTCGGCGAGGGTCCCGGCGAGCTTCGCACTGCCGACGACGCGCACCGCGTTGACGATCCAGAACGAGGTGTAGTCGGCCTTCGCGCCGTCCAGGGCCCTGATCACCTCGGCCTGGCTGCGCGTGGCGTGGTCCTTCTTGAGCCGCAGCACGGTCGCGGCCTTCGCCGCGCGGGTCTGCTGCTCGCCGGCGGCGGTCAGGTCGGCGGCGCTGTCGAGGTAGACCCAGAAGGCGGTCTTGGCCGACTCGTCGAGCTGGGCGCGGAGTTCGGGTTCGATCTTGCGCTCGGCCGCGCTCGGGGCGGGGCCGGGGTCCGGCGCCGCCGCGGCGACGCCCGCGCCGACGGGCAGGAGCAGGACGGAGGTGAGGGCGGCCAGCGCCGTCCGTAAGGATCGCCTTCTGTCGCGGTGGGGCAATGTCGTCTCCTCGTACGCCGTGTGCAGATGGTGAAGGAAAGGAGTGTGCGACGTGCGCGGGTCATGGTGAGGGAGTGGTCATGCCCACTACAAGAGGGCCTCGTCGGCCAGGCCGGGGCGCGCGGGCGGCGAGCCCGGCATAATCCGGTCCGTGCCCCTCCTCGTCCCGCCGACGGTTCCGGTCGGCTCCCTCGCCGCGCACCCCCAGCCCTCCCTGCCTGCCGGAGGCGGTGTACGGCTCCGGCCCTGGGCCGTACGGGACGCGCCTGCGGTGATGGACGCGTACCAGGACCCGGAGATCCAGCGCTGGCACGTGCGGCGGGCGGACTCGGTCGCGGAGGCGGCCGAATGGATCGCGGCCTGGCAGGCCGGGTGGGCCGCGGAGTCGGAGGCCCACTGGGCGGTGGTCGACGCCGGGACCGACGCGCTGCTGGGCCGCGCCGCCCTGAAGGCGCTGAACCTCGCCGACGGCTCGGCGGAAGTGGCCTATTGGACCGCGCCGGCCGCAAGGGGGTCCGGCGTCTGCCCGCGCGCGGTCGAGGCGATGGCGTCCTGGGCCTTCGGCACCGGCTTCCGTCGCCTGGTCCTCGAACACGCGGTGGCCAACCGGGCCTCGTGCCGCGTGGCCGAGAAGACGGGCTTCGCGCCGGAGGGCGTCCACCGCAGCGCCTGGCTGCAGACGGACGGCCGCCACGACGTCCACACCCACGCCCGCCTGAACGACACCGCACCGCCGGTCCTGGAGGGTCGCGGCTGACCGGGCAGAAGGGGCGGGGGCCGCCCTCGTCTCCCGCGCTACGGTGCTGGCATGTCTGCATCAGCCGAAACCGGATCAGCCCTCTCTCCCGTCACCGCGGACGACGTCGACCAGGCCGTGCGGCTGGCCGTGGGCGTCCTCCGGGACGCACCCCCGGAGGGGTGGCGCGGCAAGGCCGGTTCGCTGGAGTGGGATTGCTGGGAGACCGTCGAGCACCTCGCGAACGACCTCTTCTACTACGCCGTGCAACTGGGGCCGCAGCATCCGCCGCTGGACACCCATGTGCCTTTCGCGCTCCGCCGGAAGAGGCCGGAAGCGCCCATGGTCTTCGCCTACGCGGACCGAGATGCGGGTCCGGCCGGCCTCCTGCAGGTACTGGAGGCGTGCGGCGCGCTGCTGGTCGCCATGGTGCGTACGACGTCGCCCGCGGTCCGCGCCCACCACGCCGCCGGGGTGTCGGACCCCGAAGGCTTCGCGGCGCTGGGGGTGCAGGAAACGCTCGTGCACATGCACGACGTGGCGGAAGGCCTCGGCCTCGCCTGGACCCCACCCCCCGCCCTCTGCTCACGAGTCCTCACCCGCCTGTTCCCGGCGGCTCCGAGAGATACGGCCCCCTGGCCCACCCTGCTGTGGGCAACCGGCCGCGCCGACCTGCCCGGCCACCCCCGCCTCACCACGTGGCGCTCGGACAGCACGCCGCGGTCATGGGTGAGCGGATCGGCTTCGGTCGCCGGCACTGAAAATCGAGGCTTGGGCGTCGACCACACGTGACCCAGGAAAGCCCGCAAGGGCCTCCCTGAGGGCATACGGAGAAACTTTGGTAGGGGGATTAAGGGGATCCCCTGTTCTTCGTTCCCAGGGGCATCTATGGGCCTTCTGGCCCTAACGCTGCATCGGTGGGGCGGTACAGTGGGATGGTCCGGTCGCGCCGTGCGCGGCCGGATTCCACTGGCCGGGGGTGTGCTTCGTCATGCCCTGGAGTGGCCCACCGGTCAGCGTCCCCAGCGCTGTCGTGCGTGCGCGGCAGCGGAGTTCGTCGTGTCCGAAAGTGAGCATCGCCTTGACCGAGACCGTCGTTCCGGCCCCCGAGACCACCGTTACGACCGCCGACGCGGGCCCCGCGTCGGGTTCCTACGACGCGGGGGCGATCCAGGTCCTGGACGGCCTGGAAGCCGTACGCAGGCGCCCCGGGATGTTCATCGGCTCGACCGGGCCCCGGGGCCTGCACCACATGGTGCAGGAGATCGTGGACAACTCCGTGGACGAGGCGATGGCCGGTGTCGCCGACCGGATCGAGGTGACGATCCTGGCCGACGGCGGGGTGCGGGTCGTGGACAACGGCCGTGGCATCCCGGTGGGGTTGCACGCGGGGACGGGCCGCCCCGCGCTGGAGGTGGTGCTGACGGTCCTGCACGCGGGCGGCAAGTTCGGCGGCGGGGGCTACTCCGTCTCCGGCGGCCTGCACGGCGTGGGCCTGTCCGTGGTCAACGCCCTCTCGACGCGCCTGACGGCCGAGGTCCGGACGGACGGCTACCGCTGGACCCAGTGCTTCGAGCACGGCGAGCCGACCGCGGCGATCGCCCGCCACGAGGAGACCGACCGCACCGGCACCACGATCACCTTCTGGGCCGACCCGGACATCTTCGAGACCACCGAGTACTCCTTCGAGACGCTCTCGCGCCGCTTCCAGGAGATGGCCTTCCTCAACAAGGGCCTCACCCTGACCCTCACCGACGAGCGGGCCGACGCCTCGGTGGCGGACGACGGGGGCGAGAGGTCGCCGCGTGCGGTGTCGTACCGGTTCGACGGCGGCATCGTCGACTTCGTGAAGCACCTCAACTCGCGCAAGGGCGAACCCGTACACCCGACCGTGATCGCCATGGAGGCACAGGCCCCCGGGCAGTTGCTGTCGGTCGAGATCGCGATGCAGTGGAACAACGGCTACACCGAGGGTGTGTACTCGTTCGCCAACATCATCCACACGCACGAGGGCGGTACCCACGAGGAGGGTTTCCGTGCCGCGCTGACGTCGCTGGTCAACAAGTACGCGCGTGACAAGAAGCTGCTGCGGGAGAAGGACGACAACCTCACGGGTGAGGACATCCGTGAGGGTCTGACGGCGATCATCTCGGTGAAGCTGAGCGAGCCGCAGTTCGAGGGCCAGACGAAGACGAAGCTGGGCAACACGGAGGCGAAGACCTT